>NZ_FOOQ01000008.1 GCF_900113245.1 Halopelagius inordinatus | reverse complement strand
GGTTAGTGGAGTGGGGCTGTCGGAAGGTGGCGGCCCGAACGTCCCGGGCTGCCTCTGCGTATTTCTACGAATGCCCCGGGTACATAAAAGGCCGTCGAACTGAACCCACATCGTCATGCGGTTTCACACCTCAGAGACGGATAAACCGAGTCGCGGTCGAGCGTGGCCACTCGCGAGTCGAGATGTCGCGCGGTAGGAGGCCGGTCGGTCATCCCACGCATCTCGCGTTCGGTCTGACCGGGTGTTGGCCGCGCACGTCGAGATGACGGCGGGAGACGGATAGCCGTATCGGAGCACGATTCACCGAGACGTACGCACGCGTACGTAAAGAAGAGACCAACAGTCAGAACGCCCGGCCGAAGTTACTCTTCGAGGTGTTTGATTCCCTGTTTCGAGACGTTTCCTTTGGTGATGTCACCTTCCATCCACCCCGGTTTGTCGTCGGGTGCTTCGTCCGACCACGCCCACGCGTCGAAGATGTGGACTTTGTCCGTTCCTTTCTCTCGAAGGCGGATCTCCGTCGCGTTGGACTTCGCCTCCTCTTCGGAACCGGCCGGTTCGAGTCGTCGAGCGGCTTTCAGTGCGGCCTGGCGGGGCATGCTGCCGGAGAACACGCTCGATTCTGTACCGTCCTCCTCGCGCATCACGAAATTCCGCTTACCGTCCTCGCGTACCATGGTTTTACTCCTCCATGGCAACCGAACACATGGCGCGGCTTAAATATATCGGCAAAATGAGCGTCCGGCGTCGAGGTCCTTATAAACGAACCCGCGCGGAGGGGGTGCGTCGTGAGTCCGGCGGCGGCGACGCCGTCTGTCGTTCGACGTTCGGGCTTGAGAGCGCGTAGACAACACTTATGTATATCCTACAGTGAACCTTCGACTAGACACCCCCGATGGTTCGGAAAAAGAAGCTCAGCCCGAGTGGCGCGAAAGACGAGAACGGTGAGTACCACAACGTCCACGTGAACCTTCACGAGGACGAACTCGCCGTCGCGGGCATGGAGATTGGAGACGAGGTGTTCGTGCGCGTCCGAGACGGCAAGATAATCATCCAGAAAGCCGACCCAGAGGAAGTCGAGCACGATTTCTGACTCGGATGACGCAGACGACGCGACAGCCCCGAACCCGGGACCCAACGAGAGACGGCGGGGGTCGTGGGCGATGATTCGGGGCGCGTACACCGCACTCAGACCCGCCCTTTTCGCGCTCCCGCCGGAGACGGCCCACGGTGCGGTCCACACGGCGTTACGGACGGTACAGCACACCCCGATAGAGGACAGACTCCGCCGGCGCTACCGCGTCGAAGACGAGAGACTCGCGACGGACGCGTTCGGTCTCGCGTTCGACAACCCGGTCGGAGTCGCCGCGGGGTTCGACAAGAACGCCGAGGTGCCGTCGGTGCTCGGCGCACTCGGGTTCGGCCACGTCGAAGTCGGCGGCGTCACCGCGGAGGCACAGGCCGGAAACCCGCGCCCCCGGATGTTCCGCCTCCCCGAGGACGGAGCCATCATCAACCGCATGGGACTGAACAACGAAGGTGCGGACCGAGTCGGGGAGCGACTCGCGGCAGAACCGACGCCCGACGTACCCGTCGGCGTCAACGTCGCTCTCTCGGAGACGACGCCCGCAGAGGACGCGCCCGAGGACTACCGCTACACGTACGAACGAGTCGCGGCGGGCGCGGACTACGTCGCGGTCAACGTCTCGTGTCCCAACAGCGAGGGGATGCGTTCGCTCCAGAACCGCGACGCGATGGAGGCTATCCTCGCCGAACTCGTCGACGCGGGCGCGTCACCGCTTCTCGTGAAACTCGCTCCCGACCTCCCGAACCCCGCCGTCGAAGACGCCCTCGAAGTCGTCGACGAACTCGACTTAGACGGCGTCATCGCCACGAACACGACGACCGACCGCCCCGAGAGCCTCCGGAACCCGAACAAGGCCGAACGCGGCGGCCTCTCGGGCAAGCCGATAGAGTCGAGAGCGACCGACCTCGTGCGCTTTATCGCCGAACGGACCGACGTTCCCGTCGTCGGCGTCGGCGGCGTCTCCGACGCGGAGGGCGCGTACGCGAAGATTCGCGCCGGTGCCAGCCTCGTGCAGTTGTACACCGGCCTCGTCTTCGAGGGACCGACCCTCGCGCGCGACATCAACGAGGGCGTGCTCGAACTCCTCGAACGCGACGGCTTCGACTCGATAGACGAAGCCGTCGGCGCGGACGTCTGACCGGCGGTCCGAAAAGAGAAAAACTGCGACGCCGATGCCTCAGTTCCGGACGACGATGGCCGTCTCGCCCGCCTCGACCATCTCGCCGTCGCCCGTGTACCGCCGTTCCTCGTTTATCTCGAACATCTCGGCGTGGAGTTCGACGCCCGCGGCGTGGAGTTCGCCGTCCACGACTTCGTAGTCGTCCTGCGCGATTGCGGACTCGATGTCGGAGACCCGACTCCCGAACTCGGGACCGACCAGCGAGTAGTCGAGGTCCACGCCCGTGACGACGGACTCGACGTCCGGATCCTCGTCGAAGGCGTCGAGGGATTCGACGTGCATCACGCGACTGATGTCGTCTTCGAATCCGGCGACGTTGCCGTACACCTCGACGGTGTCTAAGTCGGCGTTCATCGACAGTTGGTTGTCGCTCTTGTACTTTCGAAGCGCGCCGACGACGTCCATCGCCGTCTCGCCCGCCGCGACGTCGGCGTCGAGTCCGAGCGGTTCGGGCCACGAGGCGCGGTGGACGCTCGATTCGTCGTCGTACATGTCGTGCCACAGTTCCTCTGTTGCGTGCGCGAGGACCGGCGCGAACAGTTTGACGAAGCGACGGTGCGCCGTCTGGAGCGTGTACGCCGCCGAGGGGTCGTCGCCGTCGCGGACGCGCTGTTTTGCGATTTCGAGGTAGTCGTCACAGAAGGTGTGCCAGAAGAAACTCCGAACCCGGTCGCGGGCCTTCGAGAACTCCCTGTTTTCGAACTTCTCGGTGACGAACTCGATTTCGCGGTCCAGCGAGGTCAAGAGCCAGCGGTCTATCTGGCGCAGGTCGTCGTGGTCGAACTCTTCCGGGGCATCTTCGGTGAGACTCTCGACGAGTTTCGACGCGTTCCACAGTTTCCGCAGGAGTTTCTCCCCGGCGCGAAGACCTTTCTCGGAGTACGGCAGGTCGTCGCCGACGGCGCTTCCGGCGGCCCAGTAGCGCGCGGCGTCGACGGGGTACTTCGAGACGACTTCGTCGGGCGCGACGATGTTGCCCTTCGATTTGGACATCTTCTCGCGGTTCTCGTCCAACACCATCCCGTTTATCATCACGCTGTCGAACGGCACCTCGCCCGTGTGTTCGTAGCATTTGACGACGGTGTGGAACAGCCAAAACGAGATGATGTCGTGGCCCTGCGGGCGCACGTCGAACGGGTACAGGTTCGGTCGAGCTATCTCCATCTCCCCGGTTTCGCCGTTCCAGTCCCACCCGGCGTTGACGAGGGGGGTCAGAGAGGAGGTGGCCCACGTGTCGAAGACGTCGTCCTCGGGGACGAGTTCGTCGTGGCCGCACTCCGGACAGGACGCCACGGGCGGGTCGTCCGAGAGGGGGTCCACCGGCAGGTCCTCGCGTTCTGCGACGACGACGTGTTCGCAGTCGTCGCAGTACCAGACGGGAAACGGGATGCCCGAGGAGCGCTGACGGGAGATGGACCAGTCCCACTGCAGGCCCTCGATCCAGTTTTTGTACCGGGTGAACATCTTCTCGGGGTACCAGTCCATCTGGCGGCCCGCCTCGAGGTACTCGTCGGTCTTGTCCAGCAGTTCGATGTACCACTGGTCTTTGACGAGGAACTCGACGCTCGTCCCGCAGCGTTCGTGGACGTTCACCGTGTGAGTGATGGCGCGGCGGTCCAGAAGCGACCCCTCCTCGTCTAAGTCCTCGACGATAGCCTCGCGGGCCTCCTCCGAGGAGAGACCCTCGTACTCGCCGGCCACGTCGGTCAGCGTGCCCGACTCGTCGATGGCGATGCGCAGGTCCAGGTCGTGGGCTTGGTACCACTCGATGTCGGTCTGGTCGCCGAAGGTACAGCACATGACGACGCCGGACCCGGTCTCCATATCGACGCGTTCGTCGGCGATGACGGGGACTTCCTGCCCGAACAGCGGGATTTCGGCCGTCTCGCCGACGAGATACTGGTTCTCGTCGTCGTCGGGGTGGACGAAGACGGCGACGCAGGCGGGGAGCAGTTCGGGGCGCGTCGTCGCGATGACGAACGATTCGTCCTCGCCGACCACGTCGAACTCGATGTCGTGGAAGTGACTGTCCTGTTCGTCGTCTTCGGTTTCGACCTGCGAGATGGCCGTCTCGCACTCGGGACACCAGATGGCGGGCGCGCGCTGGCGGTACTCTCGGCCCCGTTCGTACAGGTCGATAAAGGAGAGTTGCGAGATGCGCTGGACCTCCGGCGAGATGGTCTGGTACGTCTCGTCCCAGTCGATGGAGATGCCGAGATTCTGCATCTTCTCGGTGAACTCGGACTCGTACTCCTCGCAGACCTCCCGGCACATCCGCTGGAACTCCCGACGCTCGTAGTCTTGGTGTCGAACGTCGAGTTCGTCCTCGGCCAGTCGCTCGGAGGCGATGCCGTTGTCGTCGTATCCGAACGGGAAGAACACGTCTCTCCCGCGCATGCGTTCGAACCGCGCGACGAAGTCCTGCAGGGTGAAGCCGTAGACGTGGCCCCAGTGCAGACTCCCGGACACCGTCGGCGGCGGCGAGTCGATGGAGAATGCGGTGTCGGGGTCTACCGACTCGCCGCGGTACGCGTACGTATCCTCGTCGACCCACCTATCCTGCCACTTCGACTCGACGGTCTCCGGGTCGTATTCTCCGCTCGGCATTATCGGTCGAATCTACTGCGTGGACCGCTGTTAAACAACTCGGTTGGCGGAGACGAGGCGGCGCGAGACCGGTCGGTTCGAGCGCGCGCACCGATTCGTTCGCTCCGCTGAACTGTCGGTTCTCGTGAACTGGCAGTTTTGTGGCGTTCGTCCCTACCGTAGAACATGCAGGGAATACGATGGGTTCAGATGAGCGACGACGAGCGAACCGAGTTCCTCGGGCGCGGCGGGACGGGCGTCATCTCCTTCGCCGAGGGAGTCGATACCGCCCCGTTCACCGTCCCCGTGTCGTACGGCTACGACACCGAGAGCGGGTGGTTCTACTTTCGGCTCTCGTTTCAGCCCGACAGCACGAAAGAGGACGTCGTGGACAGACCCGTCTCTTTCGTCACGCACCGACGGACCGACGACGGGTGGCGGAGCGTCGTCGCGACCGGTGCGCTCGAAGACGTCTCGGAGGACGACCACGCCTCGACCGCGGTACAGGGGCTGTGGGCGGTCGAGATTCCGGAGGTGGACATCTTCGAGCGTCCGCGAGACGACGTCGAGTTCAGGGAGTTCCGCCTCGACCCCGACAGCCTGTCCGGGCGAAAAGAGGTACAGACAGAAGGGTGAAAGAGAGACTCAGACTCGCTCGACTGCGATGAACCCTCACTCGCCGCCTTCGTCCGGTTCGCGGACCGTGAGCACGGGGACGGGTGACGTTCGGAGCAGTTTCTCGGTGACGCTCCCGAGCAGATACCGGTTGAATCCGGTCCGCCCGTGCGTCCCGACGACGAGCAGGTCGATATCGGACTCCTCGACGTAGGAGAGAATCGCCCGGTGGATCGACGTTCCGTGTTCGACCGTTCCGGTGACGGACTCGACGCCCGCGGCCGACGCCGACGCCGCCGCGTCCTCGACTATCTCCTCGGCCGCCTCTTCGAGCGTGGACAGTCGAACGTCGGCCCGCACGTCGTAGCCGAGAGACGTGAGATCGACCACGGACAGGACAGAGAGCGCCGCGGACTCCGCCGTCGCGACGTCGGTCCCCATCGAGAGCGCCGCCGCGGCGCAGTCGCTTCCGTCCGTCGGAACCAACACGTTTCGGTAGGGGTACTCGACGCTCACCTCGTCGTCGGGGCGAATCGTCAGGACGGGCACGTCGGCCCGGCGAACCACTCGCTCCGTGGTGCTCCCCACGAGGAGGCGTTCCAGTCCGCGCCGCCCGCGCGTCGGCATGACCACGATATCGACGTCGCGGGCGTCGGCGTAGTCGAGTATCGCACGGTGAGGCTCTCCTTGGACGACTTCCGTGACGGTGTCGACGCCGCGGCCGCCCGCGCGGTCGGCCGCCTCGGCGACGATTCGTTCACCCTCTTCTTCGAGGACATCGGTGATTTGGCCCCGCATCCGGACGACGCTGTCGTGGGTGGTGTCCGCGACGTTGAGGACGTACACCGTCGAGTCGTGCGCGGCGGCGATGTCGAGGACGTGGTCGAACGCCGCCGACGCCCCGTCGCTTCCGTCGGTCGGGAACAGAATTCTGTCGTACATACTAGGGCTGTCGATGCGTTGATACAAAAAGGCGACAGACGGTTACCGCGAACTGGTAGTCACCGGCGGAGCGAAGACGGGACGCGGCGCGCCGTCCGGGCGGCGGGCGGCGGGCAGCAGGTGGGTGACGGTGCGTCGCTACCGCAACGCGCTCAGGTCGAACTCGAACGCCGCGACGGGCAGTTCCAGGTCGTGTTCGACGAGGACGGAGGGGTGAACCTCGCCGACGACGCCCACGTCGTCGCCGTCAACGACGACGCTCGCGACGCGGCCGTCGATGAACGAGGGGTGAGTCGTCTTCGGCGTCTCCAGTTCGACGTCGAAGTCTCGACAGAGCGTCTGGAGGCGCGCTTTGGCGTCCTCGTACGTCGCGTCGTGGCGCGCGAGGACGGCCGCGACGTGCCGCCGTTCTCGAACTCGCGTGTTCACGTCGTCGTCGCGTTCGGCCACGAGGCCGATTTCGGCGAGGTCCTGCGGGTACGCGCGATGGGTGTTGTTCTCCAGGACCATGAGAAGAGAGGGCAGCGCCCACGTCCGGAGGACGGTGTAATCCTCGCTGTACGGTTCCGTGATGCGGGCGGGTTCGCCGCCGCCGAGAACACCGTCGGAACGGCGTTCCGACGAGCCCCCACTCGCTTCGCTCGCGGGGACCGATTCGCCCTCCTCGACGTTCATCCGCGTCGTGAGGGCGTCCTCGTTCGTCATGTGGAAGTTCAGCATGTCCTCGAACCCGAGTCCGACGAGCGTGTTCCGGGCGGCGTCTTCGAGTCGGGACCGTTCGTGTCGCTTCCCGACGGTTCCCACGTCGGGGTACCGCGGTTCGAGTTCGTTGAACCCGTAGGCGCGGCCCACGTCGTCCACGAGGTCAGACGGGTGGAGCACGTCCACGCGGTACGGCGGGACGGACACCTCGTACACCGTCTCCTCGTCTGCGTCGTCCGTCGGGGTGGCCGCACCGTCCTCGGTGTTTACGGCCGTCGATTCGTCCGATTCGGCTCGCGTCACGCCGAGGCCGGACCGTTCGAACAGGTCCGCGACTTCCCTCTCTCCGAACTCGACGCCGAGCATCGTCTCGATTCGGTCGTGCGAGACGTGCTTCGTGTCAACCTCGAAGTCGGGGCGAACGAGCGTCCGGTCGGAGTACTGGACTTCGACGTCCTCTATCGTCGCGCCGCGCGCGCTGAGGGCGTAGCAGATGATGTTGCACATCCGGTCTATCGTCCACTGGTCGGTGCCGGTGAGTTCGACGAGCAGTTCCCGCGACTCGGTCGAAACCTCCGTTCGACGGCCGTTGATGACCGGCGGGAACGAAAAGAGGCCGAGTTCGTCGTAGATGGCGGGGTAGCGGTCGTACTCCGAGACCAACTCGGCGTACTCCCGCCCGGTGGGGTGTCGCTCCAGAACCTCGCCGGGGGACAGTTCGGCGTCGCTGTCGAGTGGGACGAACGTGTCCTCGTCGGGGGCGATGCCGGTGTAGGTGATGGAGTTGCCGCCGGTGTCCTCCTGCAGTACGTCCCCCTTTATCATCGTCAGGTCGTGGATGCCTATCGCGCCCTTCGCGCGCTTTCGACCCATCGTCGCGTGGAGTTTCTCCTGCAACTGGATGAGCGAATCGAGGGCCGCCTCGTCCAAGTCGACGCCGCGGACTATCGCGCCGGTGACGTACGGGCGTTCCTCGGGCACGTCCTCGTCGACGACGAACGTGTAGTCGGGGTTGTTCGTGTTCGGGACGTAGACCCCTCTCTCGTCGCCGTACTGGTAGCGAAGCGACCGGGCGACGCCCTCGACGGAGAGTCGGTCGAGTCTGTCGGGACCGAACTCCAGTTGGAACTCGCCGTCTTCTGTCTCGCCTTCGAACTCCAGTCCGAGAGCGAACAGGTCCTCCTTGAACTCCTCGTCGGACTTGTCCTCGTGGCCCGTCAGTTCCCGCAGTTCGTCCGGGTGAACGTCGACGACGGGCATTATCGGAGCACCTCCGTCTCGCGGAGCAGTTCGAGGTCACTCATCGTCCCGTGCACGTCGCGGATGTCGTCGAAGCCGTACATGAGCATCAGTAGTCGTTCGAGTGCGAGTCCCCACGCCATCACGTCGCAGTCGACGCCGAGGGGTTCGAGCACTTCGTCGCGGAACATCCCGGAGTTTCCGATTTCGATGAGTTCGTCCGTCTCGGGGTGTCGTCCGAACAACTCGAACGACGGTTCGGTGTAGGGGTTGTAGTGGGGTTTGAACTGGATGTCCGTGATGCCGAACTGGCTGTAGAACTCCTCGAAAGTCCCCATCAGGTCCCGCACCGAGAGGTCCTCCGCCATCACCCACCCCTCTATCTGGTAGAATTCGAGCAGGTGCGTCGGGTCGAGCGTGTCGTTTCGGTACACCTTCTCGACCGAGAAATACCGCTGCGGAGCGTCGAGTTCGCCGACTTCGTGCCCCGAGAGGTAGCGCATCGACAGCGACGTGGTGTGCCCGCGCAGGGCGACGGCCCGCGCGAAGTCCTCGGACCACGGCGAGTGATAGCCGTCGCCGTCCGGGCCGACGCCGTGTCTGTGGGCGTCTTCCACTCGGTCCACGAGGTCCTCGGGCAGGTCCCGTATCGGCGGCACGTCGAGGGCGAACCGGTCCCAGTGGGTCCGCGCCGGGTGGTCCTGCGGCATGAACAGGCAGTCGTTGATCCAGAAGTCCGCGTCCGCGTGCGGTCCCTCCATCTCCCGAAAGCCCATGCCCGTCAACACGTCCTTCACGCGGTCTGCGGTCTGTCGGAGGATGTGCGTCTTGCCGCCGCGCACGTCGGGGGCGTCGGCTTCGACGTTGTACTCCGTGAACTCCACGTCCTCCCACTCGCCGGAGGTCAGCATCTCCGGGGTGAGGCGGTCCACCGTCTCTGCGGGTTCGACGCCCTCCATGAGGAGCGTCACGCCCTCGTCTGTGAGGCGGACGGACCGAACCGTCTCCTCGTTCCTCTCGACGAGGTTCCGCGAGGCCAGTTGGTCGAGAACGTCGCCGTCCTCTGCGGCGTCGCCCCGCGCGAGTGCCGCGAGAGCCAGCGCTTCCGGGTCGGCGTCCGCGTCCGCGTCCGGGTCCGCGGAGAGTTCGCCGCTCTCTATCTCGCCGTACCCCTTCCGGCCGAAGTTCGCGAGGGCGATGTCGACTTCGGGGCCTTCGAGGCCGGACGCGCCGATGACGCGCCCCATCTGCACCGCGTCCTCGTCGGCACCGGCGTCGACCGCGGCCCGATAGAGGCGAACTTCCGGAAGCCCGGATTCGACGTAGTCGCGGCCCTCCTCGGTGAGTTCGTGCGTTACGTCTTCGGTCTCCTCGATTTCGAGGGAGCCCTCGTCCGCGAGTTCGAAGGCCGCCTGCGTCACCGTCTCCGGTTTCAGGCCCGTCTCCGTCGCCAGTCGGTCGATGGTCTGTGCGTCCGTCGCGCTCGCGGCGTTCAACACCGCGACCTGTGATTCGGGAAGTCTCATGTCACATCCTGCGTTCGCGTCGGTCGTTGTCGCGTCTACCGAGCGGTGGTCATTAGCAGTTCCGAAGAGCGCGGGCCGTCGGTCGGCCCCCGTCGGGCCGCGCCCGGCGTCGTCCCCCACGTTCGGACGCGGGACCCCGGACCGGTTCGGACGGAGTCGCCTCCCCGCCGCCCTCAGTCGGTCCGAGAGAAGAGACCGAACCCGCCGCGTCCGGTCGGTTCGCGGGTGGTTCGTGCGCCTGCGGCGTCGGGTCCGAGTCGCGTACCCGAGAGAACCGCTCCCCGCCCCAAAAGCGTTCTGAAAGGTGTAGGGCGGCGTTCGGTGCCGAACGGCTCAGGCGACGTTTCGCTCCCTCCGCGTCGGCCCCTCCCCGGGGGCGTCGAACCGGTCGGCGGCGAGTTCGGAGACGTCAACGTGCGATATCTCGCCGTCGCAGACGAGTTCGGCGACGCACTCGCCCGTCGCGGGGGCGTGTTGGAAGCCGTGACCGGAGAACCCGGCGGCGACGACGAATCCCGGCCGAACCTCGTCTAAGACGGCGTGGTGGTCGGGCGTGACCGCGTACAGTCCGGCCCACCCGTTCCGGACTCGCGTCTCGGGGCCGAAGTAGTCGGCGCAGGCGTCCGCGTGCCCGATAGCCTCCGCAATCCAGTCGATGTCGGCCGATTCGTCGAACGTCTCGGGGTCAACGTCCGGGTCCTCGGCGGCGAAGTGGCCGCCGACGACGGCCGTCTCCTCGCGTTCGGGGCGAAAGTACGACCCCGTGTCCAAATCGACGGTAAGCGGCGTCGACTCCGGAAGCGTTCGCTCCGGTTCGACCACCGCCATCTGCCGCCGTCGCGGGGAGACCGGAAGTTCGACGCCCGCGAGGCGGCCGACGCGGCGCGCCCACGCGCCCGCCGCGTTCACGACGTAGTCCGCAGCGAACGTCTCCGCGGGCGTCTCGACGCGCCACCGGCCGTCGTCGGCGTCGCCGAGGCGTTCGACGTCCGTCACGGGCGTGTTCGTCCGCACGTCCGCGCCCGCCTCGTCTACGGCCCGCGAGTACCCCTGTACCGCCGAATGCGGGTCCGCGACGCCGTCGAGAGGCGAGTAGGTGGCGGCGACGAACTCCGCGTCTCTGAGTTCCGGACAGAACTCGCGGGCGTCGTCGGGAGCGAGGAGGCGACTGTCCGCGCCCGCGTCGTTCTGCAGGGCGACGTTCTCTCGGAACGCCGCCGCCGTCTCCTCTTCGCGCGCGAGAAACAGGTAGCCCGTCCGCCGGTAGTCGATGTCGACGCCGAACTCGTCTTCGAAAGCGTTCCAGACGGGGAGACTCGCGAGCGAGAGTTCGACGTTGACGCGGGTGGAGAACTGCGTTCGGATGCCGCCCGCGGCGCGGCCGGTGCTCCCGCCGCCGAGCGTTCCCGCCTCGCAGACCGTGACCGACGCGTCCCGGGCGGCCAGGGCGTGTGCACACGAGAGGCCGACGATTCCGCCTCCGACGATGACGACGTTCATGGGCGAAGTTGACACCCCACGAGTATGAACGTATCCCGCGTGCGGCGCGGGCGGCGCGGACGGCGAGAGGCGGCGGAGCCAAACGTTCAGGCGACGGCGCGCGTACCACCAAGCCATGACCGAACTGCGCGTCCTCTCGGACGACGACGTGGCGTCGTTGCTCTCGCTTCCGGCCCTCCTGCCCGAAATCGAACGGGCGTTCGTGAAACAGGGCCGCGGCGAGGTAGAACGGCCCCCGCGGCCCCACTACCCCGTCGGGACGGAGACGCCCGGAACCGCCCTCGCGATGCCCGCGTACGTCCACGGCGACCCGACGTACGCGACGAAACTCGCCGCCGTCCACGGGGGGAACCGAGAGCGCGGTATTCCGACGGTGAACGCCCAACTGGCACTGACGGACGCCGAGACGGGGCGTCCGCTCTCGTACATGGCCGCGAACCGAATCACGAACGCCCGGACGGGATGCATCGGCGGACTCTCGGCGCGCGAACTGGCGACGGGATCGGTCCGACTCGGCGTCTTCGGCGCGGGCGCACAGGCCCGGTGGCAGACGCGCGCCATCGACGCCGCGACCGACCTCGAACGCGTCCGCGTCTACTCGCCCTCCGACTCCCGAGAGGCGTGCGCCGCGGACCTGCGCGAGGAACTCGGTGGAGGCGTCGACGTGTCGGCCGTGGACTCGCCCGCGGCGGCCGTCGCCGGGTCGAACGTCGTCGTCACCGCGACGACGAGCGAAACGCCCGTCTTCGAGGGGTCCGCTCTCGAACCCGGAACGCTCGTCGTCGCCGTCGGCGCGTTCACCGCCGAGATGCGCGAACTCGACGCCGAGACGATGGCCCGCGCGGCGACGGTGTTCGCGGACGTGCCCGCGGAGGCCGCCGAAGTGGGCGACACGGCCGAGGCGGGCGTCGAGGAGTCGGAGTTGCGACCCCTCTCTGCGGTGTTCGAGGGCGACGCCGGGCGCGACTCGCCCGACGAGATACTCGTCGTAGAGAGCGTCGGCTCTGCGGTGTTGGACGCGGCGACGGCGGGCCACCTCTACGAACGGGCCGAGAGAGCGGAGGCGGGCGTCGTCGTGACGCTCTGAGCGCGGCCCGAGAGCGTCGTCCGCGGACAGTTTTATTTCTCGGCGACGCGGAGGTTCGAGATGGCTCTCCTCGGAGAACTCGGACCGGTCCTCGCTCTCGCTCTCACCGTCGGCGTCTCGGCGTCCGTGACGGTCGGTGCGCACCTGTTGTACCGACGGGAGGGCGGTTCGTTCGAGTCCGCCCTCCGCGTCGTCCTCCTCGCGGCCGGGGTCACCTCTCTTCTCGCCGCCGTCGTCTGGACTATCGCGGGAGGCGGGCCGTCCCGAGGCGTCTCGGTGACACCTCTCGTCGCGGTGTTCGTCGCCTTCCTCGGACTGACGCTCCTTCCGTTGGCGGGCGGACGGGCACTTCTTCGACGCGGGAGCGACGCCGATTCGGCGACTGCGCTTCGCTTTGCGACGTACGGGTGGCCGCTCGCGATGCTCGCGGTGTTCGGCGTGTACGTCGCCTACTGGCTGTTCACGCGAGATATCTACCACCCCGGAAACGGGCAGATATGCGTCGTCTGGCGGTGCACCGGGATTACCGTGGCGTCGGCGGTGACGGTGTCGGTCGGGGCGGTCGTCGCGGTGTTCGGCACGGGACTGGCGGGACTTCGACTGTACGCGTCGGCGACGGAGAAGTGACCGCAGCGAACGTCGAAGCCGAACCGCCGTCAGTCGTCGCCGGGCGCGACGCCGCGGCGGTCCGACTCCAGAGAGATGTCGATATCGTCGAGCATCGCTTCGGCTTCCTCGCGTTTCTCTTGGTGGTCTTCGAGGAACTCCTCCATGAGAACCGCCGCCTGTTCTTTGCACCCGCCGCAGAGGCGTTCGCCGCCGACGCACTCGTCGTAGACGCGCTTTGCGAACTCGTCGTCGTCGCCCGAGAGCAGGTACGCGTACAGTTCGTAGACGGGGCACTCGTCGGCCTTCCCGCCGAGTTCGCGCTGTTTCTCCGCCGTCTCGCGGCCGCCGGTCGTGGCGGACTTCACCTTGTCGTACCCCTCTTCGGGGTCGTCGAGAAGCGAGATGTGCGAGGCGGGAATCGACGAGGACATCTTCCCGCCGGTCAGCCCCGTCATGAAGCGGTGGTAGATGGACGAGGGCGGGAGGAAGCCGTAGCCGCCGTTGTCGAGTTCCACCTCGCGGGCCAACGTCTCGGCGTCGGAGACGGAGAGGTCGAACGCGTCGATGTGTTCGTCGTACCGGCGCTTCTCGCCGTCGATGGACGCGATGAGGTCCTCGAACGCGTCGTCCGTCGCGTTGGCGTCGAGGAACCGGACTCGGGGGCGGAGCGGTTCCATTCCCGCGTTCTCTAGCTTCTCTACGGCCGTAGAAAGCGCGTTCTCTCCGGCCGCTAACGCGGAGATGTCCACCTGCGTGCGTCCTGCTTCGTCGAGCCATTCGGCCGCCTCGCCGCACCGCGGCGTCTCGGGGTCCTCCGCGAACGCCTCGCGGGCCTCGTACGCGGCGGCGACGATGGGCCGTTCCACGTCGGCGAGTTCGAAACTCGCGTACGCCTCGGTGACTTTGAAAAATCGCATCCGCGCGGCCAAGTCGCGAGCGAAGCGAACGTGGGGGTCTTGGTCCGGGCCGACGGGGATGACGGTCGGTTTCGGCTCCTCTAACTGCGGGTAGAGGATGTCGCCCATCTGCGTGACGACAGACTGCATGTGCGAGACGTTCGTCTCGCCGTCGAAGCCGTAGATGCCCTGAAACTCCGAGAAGTTCGCCTTCGACCCGAGTTCGAAAGAGAGGTCCTGTAGGGTTCGGTTGTCCGACTGTCGGTAGAGTTCCCCCTCCTCGGGGTCGAATCCGAGAGCCAAGAGCGAAAGCAGGTAGTCGCGGGCGTGTTCGTCTATCTCCTCCCACGACAGGCCGCGTGCGGAGTGGGCCTCCAAGTCCGCGATGAGGCCGTACGCGTCGCCGCCTTGCTGTTGGTGCCAGATTATCTCGTCGAAGACGAGTTTGTGGCCGATGTGGGGCGCGCCCGTCGGCATGAACCCCGAGAGAACGGCGAAGTCGTCGCCCTCGCGCATGGCGTCCGCGACGGGGGTGTAGTCGCGGTGACCGAAGATGACGCCGCGGCGCATCAGGTAGTGGGGGTTCGGCACGTCGGGAAGCACCTCGTCGAACTCCTCGATGCCGAACTCCTCGAACAGTTTGCGGTAGTCGGAGATGGTCGAAGAGCCCCACGGGTCGAGAGCAACGTCGTTGACGGCTCCGCCGTCAGGCAACGTCTGACGTGATCGCTCGTCGTCCGTCCGGGTCGTCTCGTCCGTCTCGCGGGGGTCGGAGTCGTCTCGTGTCATGGAGTGAGTCGGGCGACCGAAAGCCAGTCTATGCCTCTCTTGGCGTCGGTGAGCGCAAAAACCATTCGCTTCCGTACCCCGCCCGCGAGGCGCACGTCCAAAGAGAGGTCCCGCGGCAGGAACGTGTGGTCCGGAGAAACGACGCGGACGAGGTCCGCGGAGTGCGAGAGGTCGGAGACGGTCGAGAAATCGGTGTAGACGCGGAAGTCCGCGCCGAACTTGAACCCGCTTTTGGGGACCGCACCGGCGTCTCTGAGCGCTGTGTACGCCTGCAGTCGGCGGTCGAACCGGTCGCCCTCCACCTCGCGAGCGAGGTCCACCACGGCCGCGGCGTCGGCGGTGACGACGTTCCGTTCCGAGAGGTACGCCCCCTCGACCAAGGAGAGTTGAAGCGGTCCCGAGTCGGCGTTTCGGCCGTGGAGTCGTTGGCCGTAGAACCCGCGTTCGTACATCTCGTCCGGCGACTCCCACAGGAGGACCCTATCCGAGAGGAGGCCCGCGTCCAGTCCCGACGGCGGTTCGTAGTCGTCGGCTCCCTCGATTTCGGGGCGGTCCGTCTCGAAGTAGGTGAGTTCGCCGTCCTCGTCGACGATGGCGAGAACCACGTCGCCGAGAGCGTCGGCGGCGATGGACTCGCGTTCGCCCGCGATGCGGATGCGGTACTCCACGTCGTCGTCCCACGGCCCCTTCCCGCGCGGGAAGACGACGAAGTCCACGTCGGTGTGTTCGGAGACGCCGGACCAGTCCTCGCGCGTCGGCGAGAGGTAAAAGCCCCTGTCTCTGAGGTCCTTGTAGACGACGAACTCCATCACCGCGCCCGTCCGCGTCAGGAACTCGCGAAAGTCCATCCCGTCTACGGCGTCTAAGTCGCCGCGCGCGAGGAGGTGCGCGGCTTCCACCGGCGCGAGTTCGATGCGGTTCCCCTCCGTGGGCCGTCCGTACCCCCGAGAGTCGTAGAACCGCTGGCGCGCGTCGCCGCCGACGCGAACGACGTCGCCGTCGAGTGTCCCGTCCATGCCCGAAGTCGGGGGCGGCGGAGGCATAGGGCCTGCGATGCAGTCGTTCGGTCGGCGGCGGACGCGACGAGAACATGTCGGTCCGAGCAGAATACTCATCCGAAGACACGACGTAGTTCCCTCATGGTCCACCAGTTCCCGTCGGAGACGGCCCGGCGACACCCCTCGTTGACGTTCGGCCTCGCCGGGGGGACGTTCGCCCTCGTCTTCGTCGCGTGGGCGACCGTCACCCAGTCGGCGGACGGCGGATACCTCCCGTCCGGTCCGGAGGTACTCCTCGTCCTCGGGGGGTTCGTCGGCGGCGCGGTGGTCGCGCGGTTGCTCTGGACCCGCCTCGACGGGGCGGACTCACCGCTCAGAGGCGTCGCCGTCGGCGCGCTAATCGGACTGTTGGCGATGCCGGTGCCGATGTACCTCCTCGAATTCGTGCTCGTCGCGGTGGACGGGGTTCCGTTCGAGGCGTCCCCCGAAGCGTCGCCGTGGATGCAGGCGGGGAGCGACCTGCTGCTCTTACTCGTGACTCCGCTGTTTCTGGCGGTTCTCGGCCTCGTCGTCACCTACGGAGCAACCGTCGTCGTCGGTGCCGCCACCGGCTATCTGCTCGCCCGCCGGTGAATCCGAGGGACGGTCGGCGGTTCGACCCCCGAGACGCCGCCCTCACTCGGCGAACGCGTCGCACGTCCCGTCTAAACACCGCCGACCGCGACTCGTCTCGAACACCGGCAACCCGCAGTCGCAGTCGTCGACGACGACGCCCGCGGGAATGGCGAACGCCGACTCGCAGTCGGGGTAGGCGTCGCACCCGGCCAGCAACCGGCCGCCGCGGCGGATGATTCTGAGGTCCGAGTCGCAGTCGGGGCAGGTCCACGCCCGGTCGAATCGTTCCCTGACGGCGTCGTCCAGCGATTCGCAGGCGCGGTCCACGCAGAGTTCGAACGTTGCGCCGCACTCGACGCGCATCGTCGGTAAGCCGCAGTCGTCGCACGTCTCCTCTAACACCGTCGCGCCCGCCGGGAGGACGTACCGCGCGTCGGTATCGACGCCGACGACGGCGCCGCCGACGCGGACGAGTGGTTCGCCGGTGTCGGGATGCGCGCCGACGGGGACGCCCGCCTCGGTGGCGGGGTACTCCGCGCGGCCCGACGCGTCGTGGGAGACGACGCGAAGCGTCTGTTCGTCCGTGTGGGCGACGAGTCCGAACCCCGACGCGTCCGTCTCGACGGTGAGCGTGTCGGGACGGGTCAACCACGACACCGGTTGGTAGCCGTCGGCGTCGTGGACGAGGACGGTCCGGTCGGGTTTCACGACGACGACGACGCGTCCGCGTTGCGTTCGCGTGCGCGCGCCCTCGAAGGTGGTGGTGCAGTCTCCGGCGAAGACTCGAATGTTCTCCGTCACGGCGGCGATGGCCCCGTCATCCGTGATATACCCTGCCACGAAGGTCTTTGAAGGGTGGCGGTCGTTCGAGGTAGCATGGACGCCCCCGACGAAGTCGTGTTGTTCGACATGGACGGAGTCCTCGTCGACTCCGAAGACTACTGGCACGAGT
The DNA here is from genome assembly GCF_900113245.1 of Halopelagius inordinatus. Lineage (NCBI taxonomy): Archaea > Methanobacteriati > Methanobacteriota > Halobacteria > Halobacteriales > Haloferacaceae > Halopelagius > Halopelagius inordinatus. The sequence goes on along the minus strand of NZ_FOOQ01000008.1, from coordinate 94,602 downwards.
TCGAAGACGAGTTCGTCTTCGCCGACGCCGTCGCATCCGGCGATCCGGCCCACGAGGAGGTCACCGGGATGCACTTTCGCGAGATATACGACTACCTCGACGAGACGTACGGCACGGCGGTCACGAAAGAGGAGTTCGTCGACGCGTACCACGAACGCTCGGAGACGCTCTACGGCGAGCAGGTGGTGTTGATGGAGGGCGCGGAGGAACTGTTCGACGATTTGCGCGACGACGGGCGACGACTCGCCATCGTCTCTTCGGCCCCCCAGTCGTGGATCTCCATCGTCCGCGACCGGTTCGACCTGGGCCACCTCGAGTTGGTTCTCAGCGCAGAGGACATAGACGCCGCCGGAAAGCCCGAACCGCACATCTACGAACACGCGGCCGCCGAACTCGGCGTCGAACCCGAGGAGTGCGTCGTCGTCGAGGACTCGGTCAACGGCATCGAGTCCGCCGTCCGGTCTGGCGCGTTCACCGTCGCCTACCGCCGCGCGCACAACCGGGAGTTGGACCTCTCGCAGGCGCACGTCGTAGCCGAGGGGCCCGAGGAACTGCGCGAGGCGCTTTTCGGCTGACGGAAATCCGCGAGAACGACGTTTCCGCGGTCTGAAAGTCAGAGAAACAGTTATCGTCCGGTGTGACAGACAGACAACATGAGTAGACTGTCAACAGTCGTCGTCTGTCTGGTACTCGTCCTCGCCGGGTGCACCGGCGGCGGTGGCGGAGACGCGGCCGCCGATTCGACGCCCGTTCCGAGCGAAGACGGCGGGAGCGACGGCGAAGGCGATAGCGGTGACGCCGACGGCGACTCGAACGCCGCGAGTGGGTCGTCCGGTTCGGACGACATGCCCGACGCGGTTCCCGTTCTCCAGACGGGCGAACGGTACGAGTACGAGGTGCGGAGCGACGTCCTCGCCGACGCCCCCGAGTCGGGGACGCTCACCATCGACGTGACGGCGGGCGGCGAGTGGCCCGGCGCGGCGATGAACGTCGTTCGCGACGCGCCCAGCGGTCGGACGGAGGCCACCTCCGAGGCGGCCGCCTTCTCTCCGGCCCTGGGCGAGATGGCGTACGCGCTGAACGTGCGTTCGCTCGTCGTCAGTTCCCGCATCGTCTCCGCGAAGTCCACCGACCTACGGACGTACGAGGTGGGCGACGAGTGGCGCTTCGACTCCTCGGACACCGAGGTGGGCTTTACCGTCGTCGGCGAGGAGCGAGTCGGCGGTCTGACCGCGAAGCACGTCCGCGTCACCGGCGGCGCAGAGACCGACATCGACGCCGACATCTGGTTGGTTCCGGGCGTCGGCTTCCCCGCGAAGTTCGTCCAGCGAGAGGACGGCGAGGCGACGGTAGAACTCACGCTGACGGCGTACGAGAGTCCGTAACCGCGGGTTCGGATTCGCCGGTCGGTTTTCGAGACGACGAACGGGCGCGCCGCGTTCTCGTGCTACTCCACGTCCACGGTGCGCGTCGCCGTGACGGGGTGAAGCGGTTCGTCGGGGAACGTCACCTCGACGCGGTACTCCAGTTCGTCCGCCGTCGCGCCGAAGACGCCAACCGGGACGCTCACGGCGTCCGTGAGGTACGTCTGTTTCGTCGTCATCTCCACGTCGTTGACCGTGACGCGGACGCCGACGGTGCCGCCGCCGCCGCGGTTCCGAACGGTCACCTCGCACATCTCGTTTTCCCCGGCGGCGATGCCGTCGGGGAACTCGCCCCACGACACCTCGACGTCCGGAAAGCCGCGGGCGTTTCTGACGACCTGTTCCGCGACGCCCTCCGAGAGTCCGGCGCTTCGGAGTTCTGCCTCTCCGGCGTCCACGACGTCGCGCGGACTGCGGAGGCCGCCGGTCGCGAGTTTGGCCGCGCGGTTCGACCCGATGCCGTCCACCGCCGTCAGGGCGACGGCGTCCCGCGAGACGCCGTGGTCGACGCGCGCCTCGACGCGCCGGGCGAGGTTCGCCGCCCGCGGCCCGGCGAAGGCGGCGAGGAACTCCCGAAGCGCGGAGATGAGCCGAAGGGCGTTCTGCCGGATTATCCACGCGTCCGACCGGAGCGCCGAGGGCGTCGAGTTCTGCATCCCCGCGTGGAGGATGGCGAACACCTTCCGCGGGCCGTCTTCGAGGTGCGTCGAGACGCCCGAGAGGACGGCGTCCACGGCGTCGCCCTCCGACTGGCGGGGCGAGACGTCGTGGAACTCCGCCGCGCCGGCGACGGCTTCCAAGATGGCGTCGTCGGTGATGGTGTCGCGTTCGCAGAGGTCGTAGAACCGCCGCGCGGTGTCGAGACGGAGGTAGTACTTCGATGCGAGGCGACCGAGCGTCGTCGCGCGGATGGAGAGGTCCTCGCCCATCTCGACGAACCCGCGGTCGACGAGGATTTCGAGCGTCTCGCGCACGCGTTCGCGGAGGCCGCCGAAGTCGTACTCGTCGGGTTTCGACTGCGCGCGTTGGTAGTAGAACGTCGTCTCCAACCACGAGAGCACGTCCTCCAAGTCGCCGATGGTCCCCATCGCTATCTCGGCGTTGAGATGCGAGTCCAAGTCCGCGGCCAGACGCGACTCTATCTCCTTGCCCTCGCGGAGGAGCGTCCGGTATTTGTCCGCGTCGCTCCGGTCGCAGACGACCCATCCGTACCCCACGTCGTCGTATCCGGGGCGGCCCGCCCGCCCGAGCATCTGGAGGATGTCCAACGGGGAGATGTCCACCTCGCCTTCGAGCGGGTCGTGGTGTTTCGTGTCGCGGATGACGACGCACCGCGCGGGGAGGTTCACGCCCCACGCCAGCGTCGACGTGGAGAACAGAAGCTGAATCTTCCCCTCTTTGAACCACCGTTCGACCCTGTCTTTGTCGTCCCGCGAGAGACCCGCGTGGTGGAACGCCACGCCGTCGGGAACCGACTTTCGGAGCGTCTCGTTGCCGAGGTCCTTCGCCTCGGTGTGGAAGTCGTAGTCGCCGCGCGCGCCGATGGGGATGTCGCGTTCGGCTATCTCGTCGCGCGCCTTCCCCGCCGCGCGGAGGGCGTCCTGCCGCGAGGAGACGAACACGAGGGCCTGCCCGTCCTCGCGGATGTGGGGTTCCGCCAAGTCGAGGGCGCGGTAGAGGCGGCGGTATTTGTCCTGAAACGGGTTGTCGCCGTGGGTGTACGTCTTCACGTCGGCGTGGAGGTCCACGGGTCGGTAGTCGTCGCCGAACTCGAACGTCGTCTCCGGCGGGGCGTCCAACCACGCCGCCACGTCGCCGATGTTCGGCATCGTCGCCGAGAGGGCGACGACGCGCGGGTCGCAGATGCGTCGGAGGCGCGAGACGGTCACTTCGAGGACGCCGCCGCGCGTCTCCGAGTCCAAGAGGTGCACCTCGTCTATGACGCAGCAGTCCACGTCGGTGATGAACGAGTAGCGCGCGGAGTCGTGTTTCCGCGTGGCCGAGTCCGTCTTCTCGGGCGTCATCACGAGGATGTCCGCGCGTTCGGCGCGGCGCGGGTTCAGGTCGCGTTCCCCGGTGACGACGTAGACGGAGTAGCCGAGGCTCTCGAACCGTTCCCACTCCGATTCCTTCTCGTTCGTGAGAGCGCGGAGGGGCGCGATAAAGAGGGCCGTCCCGCCGTTCTGGAGCGTCCGACAGATGGCCAGTTCCGCGAGTGCGGTCTTTCCGCTGGCGGTCGGCGCGGAGGCGACGACGTTGTCGTCGGAGTCGAGAATCGCGGGCGCCGCCTCGCGTTGCATTCGATTGAACTCGTCGAAACCGAAGGCGTCGGCGAAGTCGGGGACGACGTCGGCGACTTTCACGCGCCGCACCCCCCGAGGAGTCGAGACGGGGCCTCGTCGGACCGAAAGTCCGACGGAGGGAGAGAGGTCATGTGAGAGAGGGAGACTTCCGTCGGGAAAGGCGTTTCTCCCCGCGTCCGACGGGAGGAACGGTCGGGGAGACGGAGAAACCGGAGGAGAAGTCGTCAGTCCGCAGTAAGACGAGAGATTCGAGACGGGTCGCTCAGGCGACGACGGTCGCCGCCGCGATGAACGACCACTTCGTACCGCTTTTCGACTCTTCTTTCTTCGATTCGACTTTCGATCGGCCACGGCGGTGCTTCCACTGCATACTCGATAAGAGGGTTTACTCGCTTATGAGTATTTCGTTATGTTGATATGTTCGTCATGTTCGTTCCTGTGCGTTCCTGAACTGTCGTGAAGGTTCGCGGGTCTACCGTCCGCTGCTCGGGTCGATGTCGAACGCCTGTTGTCCGACGCGAATCGTGTTGTCGACGAGGTTGGCGTGGCCCCGGCGGAGGCGTTCGGAGATGGCCTGCTGGGAGACGTCGAGGGAGTCTGCGAGGTCGGCCATCGTCACGTCGCGCGGGACGTCGAAGTAGCCCTGTTGGGCCGCGGTGAGAAGCACTTCGTACTGCGCCTGCGAGAGACCGAACTCGCCGCGACTGACCGACCCCGAGAGTTCGTAGATGTTCAGCACCTCGAACGTCAGGTCGTTGTCGTGGCAGTACTCGGCGGTGCTCGAAAGCGCCTCCCTGTCGGGGAGAAGCAGTCGAACGCGCCACTGGTCGCCCGTGCCGTACATCTCCAAGACGGCACCCCTGGCGTTTATCAACACGTGCGTGAGAGCGAGTACGTCTTCGACCCACTCCATCCGGTACAGTCGCTCGTCGCCGAAGTCGTCCAGAAGCGTCGCCTCAGCGACGCTCGGGTCCGCGTCGAGAGCCTCGTCGAACTCCTCGAACGACTCCGCGGTCACTCGGACGTACGGAACGAGGCTGTCGCCGTCGTGCGCGACGACGCGGACTACCTCGAACTCGGCGCGGGGGACCTCCGCGAGCGACCGTCCCAGCGCGAACTCCTCCGCGGCCAGTTCGACCGAAGCGATGGTACTCATTGACGGAATCGACACGTTCCGGAGGATAAAGCGCGTTGGCGGTTTCTGACACCGTTTCCTCCGAGAGACAGTAATCGAGCGCTAGACGAGACCGGAGGGGGATTAACGGCCAGGAGTATACAACCACAATGGGGTTATCCCTAGCGAATGATCCTGTAGTCAGGACGATGGACTCTCCCCACAGGCTCGGCGACAGCCGAGTCCCCCTCCACTGGGAACTGGTTCCCTCGGACAACGGAATCACGTTCCGACACCGGACACAACCAGTCGTCGTCGAAGCGGTGAAAGACAGAGACGAGAACCGAGACTGGAACCGGCCGTGGCTCCTCCGCTGTCGAGAACGCGCCAACGAGGCGTCGCACACGCGCGAGATCGGTCGCGTCACGACGGAGGTAGACGCCGTCTGCGCGCTCTTCGACTGGATGGAGTGCATCGACGACCGAATCGAACGGACGAACGGCGCGCCGGTCAACAGTTGGGACGCCGGAGCCGAGACGTTCGAACGCGGGCGGCCGACGCCGTGGCGGCCGGAACCGCAGAACGGCTAACGAAATCCGGCTAATCCTCACGTTTTTGCCCGCCGCCGCCGAAGGAGCACGCATGTCCGGCAGGCGGAAACCCGACTGGCTGAAGATGCGACCACCGTCGGGGCGTCAGTTTACCGATATCAAGCAGACGCTCCGCGACAGGGACCTCCACACGGTGTGCGAAGAGGCGAACTGCCCGAACATGGGCGAGTGTTGGAGCGGTCGCAACGGCCCGGGGACGGCGACGTTCATGCTGATGGGCGAACGCTGTTCGCGCGGATGCAACTTCTGCGACGTAGAGACCGGCGGCATGGACGCGCTCGACCCCGAGGAACCCGAGAACGTCGCCGACGCCGTCGCCGAAATCGGGCTCGACTACGTCGTCCTCACGTCCGTGGACCGCGACGACTTGCCGGACCAAGGCGCGGGCCACTTCGCGGAGACCATCCGCGAGATAAAGCGGTGCGACCCGAGCGTCCTCGTGGAGGTGTTGATTCCGGACTTTCAGGGCGACTCCGAGTTGGTTCGGAAGATAATCGACGCCCGACCCGACGTCATCGCGCACAACATAGAGACCGTCGAACGCCTGCAGTGGCCGGTCCGCGACCGGCGCGCGGGCTACGAGCAGTCGCTCTCGGTACTCGAACAGGTGACGCGAGAGTCCGACATCTACACCAAGACGAGCATCATGCTCGGCCTCGGCGAGTACGACCACGAGGTGTACCAGACGCTCTCTGACCTCCGGGAGGCGGACGTCGACGTGGTCACCCTCGGGCAGTATCTCCAACCCTCTCGCACCCACCTCGACGTGTTCGACTACGTCCACCCGGACGCCTTCGAGACGTGGCGGCGGGTCGCGGAGGAGGAACTCGGCTTCCTCTACTGCGCCTCCGGCCCGATGGTCCGGTCGTCGTACAAGGCGGGCGAACTGTTCGTCGACGCCGTCCTCAGAGACGGCAAGAGCGTCGAACAGGCCCGCCGCGAGGCGCGGACGGCCGCCGGGGACTGACCGGGACGGCCCGTCCCGCGACGGAACGGCACGATATTCTACACATTCGTCCATGATTTACCCCGGGCGGCGGGTATCGATGGGAGAACGTCGTTCGAATCCGACCGAATATTGAAAAACTCTCGATTCCATCCCGGAGAGAATGGACGCGTCTACGCGAGTTGGCAGTATTTCTGTCCATAGTAAACTATTTACGAAAACACTATACCTCGGGCGGGTCACCCTCGAACTATGAGTAGGAGGGTTCACCCGTGAGCGTACTACAGCGAGACCCGCAGGACATGCTTCGCGTACTCGACGAGGACGGCGAACCCGTCGGGGACGTCCCCGACCTGAGCGACGAGGAGTTGGTGGATATGTACCGCGAGATGCGGTTGGCTCGCCACTTCGACACGCGGGCGGTGAGCCTCCAGCGACAGGGTCGGATGGGGACGTACCCGCCGCTGTCGGGACAGGAGGGCGCACAGATCGGAAGCGCGTTCGCCCTCGACGAGGAAGACTGGATGTTTCCGAGTTACCGCGAACACGGCGCGGCGCTTCACCGCGGCCTGCCGTTGAAGCAGACGCTTCTGTACTGGATGGGCCACGAGAAGGGCAACCTCGTACCGGAGGACGTCAACGTCTTTCCCGTCGCGGTGCCCATCGCCACGCAGGTTCTCCACGCCACCGGCGCGGCGTGGGCGAAGAAACTCCGCGGCGAGGACGCCGCCGTCCTCGCGTACTTCGGCGACGGGGCGACGAGCGAAGGCGACTTCCACGAGGGGCTGAACTTCGCGGGCGTCTTCGACACGCCGAACGTGTTCTTCTGTAACAACAACCAGTGGGCCATCTCGGTGCCGCGAGAGCGACAGACCGCCTCGAAGACGATCGCTCAGAAGGCGGCCGCCTACGGGTTCGAGGGCGTGCAAGTCGACGGGATGGACCCCCTCGCCGTCTACGCGGCCACCCGTGCGGCGGTCGAGAAGGCGAAAGACCCCGCGGAGGGCGAACTCCGCCCGACGCTCATCGAGGCGGTGCAGTACCGCTTCGGCGCGCACACGACGGCGGACGACCCGAGCGTCTACCGCGACGACGAGGAGGTGGCCGAGTGGCGGAAGAAAGACCCCATCCCGCGACTCGAACGGTTCCTCCGGGAGACGGGCCGCCTCGACGGCGAGTCCGTCGAGTCCATCGAGTCGCAGGTCGAAGACCGGGTGGCGACCGCAATCGCCGAGGCGGAGTCCGAACCGCGTCCCGAACCCGAAGAGATGTTCGCGCATCTGTACGAGGACCTGCCGCCGGAACTCGAAACACAGATGGCCGAGTTCGAAGCACTGTACGAGAGACACGGGGACGACGCGTTCCTCCGGGAGTGACAGATGAGTCAGAATCAGAGCCAACAGACCCAGAGTTTGACGCTAGTGCAGGCGGTACAGGACGCTCTCTACACGGAGATGAAGCAGGACGACGACGTGGTCGTCATGGGCGAGGACGTCGGTAAGAACGGCGGCGTCTTCCGCGCCACCGAGGGCCTCTTCGACGAGTTCGGCGGCGACAGAGTCATCGACACGCCGTTGGCGGAGTCGGGCATCGTCGGCACCGCAATCGGGATGGCCGCGATGGGGATGAAGCCGGTACCGGAGATGCAGTTCTCCGGCTTCATGTACCCCGCGTTCGACCAACTCGTGAGTCACGCCGCGCGCCTCCGAACCCGGAGTCGCGGTCGGTTCACCTGCCCGATGGTCGTCCGCGCGCCGTACGGCGGCGGCATCCGCGCGCCCGAACACCACTCCGAGTCGAAGGAGGCGTTCTACGCCCACGAGGCGGGTCTGAAGGTGGTCATCCCCTCGACGCCGTACGACACGAAGGGGCTTCTCATCTCCGCGATTCGGGACCCAGACCCCGTCGTGTTCCTCGAACCGAAACTCATCTACCGCGCGTTCCGCGGCGACGTGCCCGAGGGCGACTACGAGGTGCCGATCGGCGAGGCGGCGGTCCGACGCGAGGGAACCGACGTTTCGGTCTACTGCTACGGCGCGATGACGCGCCCGACGATGGAGGCGGCCGAGAACCTCGCAGACGAGGGCATCGACGCGGAAGTCGTCGACCTGCGGACGGTCGACCCGATGGACAAAGAGACGATAGTCGAGTCGTTCGAGAAGACCGGTCGCGCGGCGGTCGTCCACGAAGCGCCGAAGACGGCGGGCATCGGCGCGGAGATAGCCGCCACGATTCAGGAGGAAGCGCTCCTGTATCAGGAGGCTCCGGTCGAACGCGTCGCCGGGTACGACGTTCCGTACCCCCTGTACGCACTGGAGGACTACTACCTGCCGTCCGTGACTCGCGTCGAAGAAGGTATCCGGAACGCGGTGGAGTTCTGAACGATGGGTATCAAGGAATTCAAACTGCCGGACGTCGGCGAAGGCGTCGCCGAGGGCGAACTCGTCACGTGGCACGTCTCTCCGGGCGATACGGTCACCGAAGACCAAGTCGTCGCGGAGGTAGAGACGGACAAGGCTCTCGTGGACGTACCCTCCCCGTACAACGGGACGGTGAGCGAACTCCGCGCCGAGGAGGGCGAGATGGTCCCCGTCGGCGACGTCATCATCACCTTCGAAGTCGAGGGTGAGGGCGACGAACCGGCCGACGCGGAGGTACAGACAGAGACCGAGGCGGACGACTCCGACGCGGACGAGGAACCCGAAGAGGAGACGGCACCGTCGGAGACGGAGTCGCCGTCCGGGCGCGTCTTCGCGCCCCCGAGCGTTCGCCGCCTCGCGCGCGAACTCGGCGTCGACCTCGCTTCGGTCTCGGGGTCGGGTCCGAGTGGCCGCGTCACCGAGGGCGACGTGCGGAGCGCCGCCGAGGGTGCCGACGCGGGCGGCGACGGCGAGAGCGGCGGTCCGCGGAGCGTCTCCTTCAGCGGCAACTCCGCCGTCTCGAAGGCGGGCGACAGCGGAAACGGGCAGGACGCCGGGTCCGCCGACTCGTCCGCGCCCGCGCCGCAGGCGGCCGGGCGAGAGAAGACGCTCGCCGCGCCCGCCACGCGGCGAATCGCCGAGGAGGAGGGTGTCAGCATCGACGACGTGCCCGCCACCGAAAAGCGGGACGGCGAACCGTTCGTCACCGAGGCGGACGTCCGCCAGTACGCCGAAGTCCAACGCGAGGCCCAGAGAGCGGACGCGGAGTCCGTCTCCGCCGAGGCGGGCGCGGGCGAGGCGTCGGAGACGGCGGACCTGCCAGCACAGACCGTCGAACCGGAAGCCGACGCCGGCCCCGGTGCGGGGGAACGCGTCCCGTACAAGGGCGTCCGGAAGGCCATCGGCGACCAGATGCAGCGGTCGAAGTACACCGCGCCGCACGTCACCCACCACGACGAGGTGGACGTGACCGAACTGGTCGAACTCCGCGAGGAGTTCAAGCCGATGGCCGGGGAACGCGACGTGAAACTCACGTACATGCCGTTCGTGACGAAAGCCGTCGTCGCGGCGTTGAAGCAGTTCCCGTACATGAACGCCCAACTCGACGAGGAAAACGAGGAGATAGTCCTCCGCGACGAGTACAACGTCGGCGTGGCGACGGCCACCGACGCGGGACTCCTCGTCCCCGTCGTCCACGGCGCGGACGGGAAGGGACTGCTCGATTTGGCCCGGGAGACGAACGAGTTGGTCGAGAAGGCTCGCTCTCGGAAGATTTCGCCCGCGGAGATGCAGGGCGGGACGTTCACCATCACGAACGTCGGCGTCATCGGCGGCGAGTACGCGACGCCGATTATCAACTACCCCGAGGTGGGCATCCTCGCGCTCGGCGCGATAAAGGAGAAACCGCGCGTCGTGGACGGCGAAATCGTCCCGCGGAAAGTGCTGACGCTGTCGCTGTCGTTCGACCACCGCGTCGTAGACGGCGCAATCGCCGCTCGATTCACGAACAAGGTCGGAGAGTACCTCTCGAACCCCAAACTCCTCTTGCTCGAATAGAATGGTCGTCGGAGATATCTCAACCGGAACGGAAGTACTGGTCATCGGCGCGGGGCCGGGCGGCTACGTCGCCGCCATCCGCGCCGCACAGCGCGATTTAGACGTGACGCTCGTCGAGAAGGACGCCTACGGCGGCGTCTGTCTGAACCGCGGCTGTATCCCATCGAAAGCGCTCATCACCGGCGCGAGCCTCGCTCACGAGGCGGGCAACGCGGAGGAGATGGGTATCCACGCCGACCCGGCGGTGGACATGTCGCAGATGTCGAGTTGGAAAGACGACGTGGTGGACAGACTCACCGGCGGCGTCGAGAAACTCTGTAAGGCGAACGGCGTCAACCTCATAGAGGGCGAGGCGCGGTTCAAAGACGACGGCAGCGTTCGCGTCGCCCACGGCGGCGACGGACAGGGCTCAGAGTCCATCGACTTCCAACACTGCATCGTCGCCACGGGTTCTCGGCCCATCCAGATACCCAACTTCGAGTACGAAGACGCGCCGGTGTGGTCCTCGAAGGACGCGCTCGAAACCGACGCCGTGCCGGGCGAACTCCTCGTCGTCGGCGCGGGCTACATCGGGATGGAACTGTCGACGACGTTCGCCAAACTCGGCGCGGACGTGACGGTAGTCGAGATGCTCGACGACGTCCTCCCCGGCTACGAGGACGACGTCTCCCGCGTCGTCAGAAAGCGGGCCGAATCGCTCGGCATCGACTTTCACTTCGGCGAGGCGGCGAGCGACTGGCGCGAACAGGGCGACGGCATCGTCGTCGCGACGGAGACCGAAGACGGCGAGGAGTCGTCGTACGACGCCGACAAGGTGCTCGTCGCCGTCGGCCGAAGCCCACTCACCGACACCCTCGACATCGAGAACGCGGGCGTCGAACTGACCGAGAACGGCTTCATCGACGTGGACGACCGGATGCGAACCTCGGTCGAGGGCATCTACGCCGTCGGCGACGTGGCCGACAGGGGGCCGATGCTCGCGCACGTCGGGTCGAAGCAGGGCATCGTCGCCGCGGAGCACATCGCCGAGGAACCCGTCGCGTACGACGCGCAGGCGGTTCCCGCCGCGGTGTTCACCGACCCCGAAATCGGGACGGTGGGGATGACGCAGGCCGAGGCCGAAAAAGAGGGATTCGAAACCGTCGTCGGGCAGATGCCGTTCAACGCCTCCGGCCGCGCGTTGACGACGAACCACTCCGAGGGGTTCGTCCGCATCGTCGCAGAGGAACAAAGCGGGTTCGTTCTGGGCTGTCAGATAGTCGGCCCCGAAGCCTCCGAACTAATCGCGGAAGTCGCTCTGGGGATAGAGATGGGCGCGACGCTCGAAGACATCACGAGCACCATCCACACCCACCCGACACTCGCGGAGGCGGTGATGGAAGCCGCAGAGAACGCCGAGGGACAGGCGATTCACACGCTGAACCGGTAGTCGGCGTCTCGCCTCGGTCCACTGATAAACCTACCCGTCGTTCGACGGTCCTGCGACTTCGTTCCACGACGGGACAACCCCGACTCGTTTTTGCCGCTTCGAGATACACGACAACATATGTCACTGATATTCGAGTCTCCGTCGGACTACGTGCAAGGACGAGGCGTCGCCGAGGAAATCGGGACGCACGCGGGACAGTTAGGCGAACGCGCGGTGCTGTTGGCGGACGATGTGGTGTTGGACATCGTCGGAGAGACGGTCACCGAGAGCCTCGAAGCGGCGGAGGTCGGAGCCGAGACGGTGGAGTTCGGCGGAGAGGCGTCGAAGACGGAGATAGAACGGGTCACGGACGCCGCAGAGGAGGCGGGTGCGGACATCGTCGTCGGTGCGGGCGGTGGGAAGGCCCTCGACACGGCCAAGGCCGTCAGGGAGAATCTCGACATCGCCATGGTGTCGATGCCGACCGTCGCCTCGACGGACGCGCCGACGAGCAGTCTGTCGGTCATCTACACGGAACACGGCGAGTTCGAGGAGTACCAGTTCTACTCGAACCACCCGGAACTCGTCCTCGTGGATACGGCAGTCGTCGCCGACGGCCCGACTCGACTGTTCCGTTCGGGCGTCGCGGACGCCCTCGCGACGTGGTTCGAGGCCGACGCGACCTACCGGTCTCACGGGCAGAACATCTTCGGCGGGGAATCGACGCGGGCGGCGCACGCGCTTGCGGAACTCTGCTACGACACGCTCAGAGACCACGCCGTCTCGTCGGTTCGCGCGGTGGAGAACGGCGCGGTCACAGAGAGCGTCGAGGCGGTCACCGAGGCGAACACGCTGTTGAGCGGTCTCGGATTCGAGAGCGGCGGCCTCGCGGCGGCGCACTCGATACACAACGGACTGACGCAACTCGAAGAGACGCACGACGCGACGCACGGCGAGAAGGTGAACATCGGAACGCTCTCGCAACTCGTGTTAGAGGGCAGAGACGACGCGTTCGTCCGAGAGATAATCGAGTTCTCCGTCGACGTCGGCCTCCCGGTGACGCTCTCGGACATCGGCGTCGAGAACCCGACGCGAGACCAACTCGACGAGGTGGCGAACGCGGCCTGCGACGACGACGAGACCATCCACAACGAACCGTTCCCGGTCGAACCGGCGATGGTCCGGGACGCGATTCTGACGGCGAACGACCTCGGAGAGCGCTACGGGTAAGCCGAGAGCGAGACGGGCGACCGAAAAGGAGACGGCTGGCGGCCGAACGTCGGAGCGCCGATTCGCCCCCGAGTCGAAAGCGCTCTTCGGGCGGTCTCCGACGCGTCGTTCCCGTCCGCGGACGGGGCACGATAGTGGCCGGTTTAGGTTCTCTTCCGCCTTTCTTCGGCGGCCGCTATCGTTGATCGTCTATCAGTATCCTCCTCGAACGTTGATGACAATATATCAGAAGTGCAACATATTTCCGTGTCCGGAGGCTAGGTAGAATCACTATGAGAGGACCGAAGAAAGAACGAAACTTCCTCGGAAGCAGACTGAGCGGATGGCCCGTCACGGACGCGAACGACGGCGAAATCGGTGGCGTTCCCGAAGGTCGCCGGACGCAGAGCGGGTCGGTTCGGCGGGGCGACGGTCCGGCGCTCGGAACCGCCGCGCAGTCGCCGCTGAACGCGCTTTTGACCTTCCTGCGAACGTAACTCCGTTTTACCGCCACCGTCGCTCCGGCCGGTAGTCGTCACCGAAGAACAGAGACGCTCCCGTCGCATCCGACGACGGGTTCGACGCCCCGGACGCGGCGCGTTCGGAGGCCGACGAAACTCTTTTCGCGGCCGAGACGCCCGCGGACTCGAAACCGATAGCGAAAGAAGTCGCGAGAAACTTCGAGAGGCAGAGAGAACGCGAGTCCGGTTCAGTCGGATTTCTTGACGATGGCGCGTTCGGCCAACAGGTCGCGGAGTTCGTACATCGTGGAGACGACGTCGTCGCAGGCGGGGCGGACGGCGTCTTTCGGTTCGAATCCGACGGCGAGTCCGGCGACTTCGAGCATCGGCAGGTCGTTCGCGCCGTCGCCGACGGCGACGGTGTGCGACAGTTTCACGCCGAGTTCGTCCGCGAGCGATTCGAGCGCGTCGTCTTTCGTCCCCTCGATGAGGGGTCCCTCCACGTCGCCGGTCAGTCGGTCGCGTTCGACCGGGAGTCGGTTGGCGACGATGGAGTCCACCTCGACGCCTTCCTTCTCTAAGGCGCGTTCGACGCCGCGTTCGAAGCCGCCGGTAAGGATAGCGACGTGGTGACCGGCGTCGCGCAGGCGAGCGATGAGGTCCGCCGCGCCGGGTCTGAGGGTGACCTCGCCGTACGCCTCCTCCGCGTCCTCGATTTCGAGGCCCTTCAGCAGAGAGGCGCGCTTGCGGAGACTCTGCGCGTAGGATATCTCGTCGTTCATGGCGCGTTCGGTGATGTCGGCCATCTCCGCCGCCACGTTCTCTCGCTTGCCGAGGAGGACGGTCATCTCCGAGTCCGAGAGCGTTCCGTCGAAGTCGAAGGCGATGAGTCGCATATCCGACCGTCATCCTCGGACGGTTTGAAACCATCCATCCGCGTTGCCGCCCGCAACCGGGGAAACCGGTCCGCACCGCTCCGTCCTCCCGAACGGCGACCTTGTGTGTTACGCGCTAACAACCCTCTATTAGCCATATCGGCCGCCGAAGAAACCCTTATCCGGAGTCCAAGGAACATACGCGCATGAAGGTTCTCGTCACGGACCCAATCGCCGACGCGGGGTTAGGACGACTCCGCGAGGCGGGCCACGAGGTCGTGACCGACTACGACGTAGAGGGCGACGCACTTCTCGAAGCGGTCTCGGACGCGAACGCACTCGTCGTCCGGTCGGGGACGGAAGTGAACGAAGCGGTGTTCGAGGCCGCGCCGAACCTCGTCATCGTCGGGCGCGCGGGCATCGGCGTCGACAACATCGATATCGACGCCGCGACGGACCACGGCGTCGTCGTCGCGAACGCGCCGGAGGGGAACGTCCGGGCCGCCTCCGAACACACCGTCGCGATGGCGTTCGCCGCCGCGCGCTCTATCCCGCAAGCGCACGCCCGTCTGAAGGGCGGCGAGTGGGCGAAGGGCGACTACCTCGGGACGGAACTGAACGGCAAGACGCTCGGTATCGTCGGCCTCGGCCGCGTCGGCCAAGAGGTGGCGAAACGTCTCGACGGTCTCGGGATGGACCTCGTCGCGTACGACCCCTACATCAGTCAAGAACGCGCCGACCGCCTCGGCGCGGAACTCGTCGAGTTCGAGGACTGTCTCGAACGCGCCGACTTCCTGACGGTCCACACGCCGCTTACGCCGGAGACGGAAGACCTCATCTCGACCGAGGAACTCGAACTGATGGGCGACGGCTACCTCGTCAACTGTGCCCGCGGCGGCGTCGTGGACGAGGACGCACTCGCCGCCGCAGTCGAGGACGGAACGCTCGACGGCGCGGCGATAGACGTGTTCGCCGACGAACCCGTCTCGCCGGACAACCCGCTTTTGTCCGTCGAAGACGTCGTGGTCACGCCGCACCTCGGCGCGTCCACCTCGGCGGCCCAAGAGAACGTCGCCACCTCCATCGCGGACCAGATAGACGCCGCGTTCAACGAGGAGCCCGTGATGAACGCGCTCAACGCCCCCTCGGTGGACGAGAGCGCGTTCCCGCGCATCCGGCCGTACATCGAACTGGCGGACACGGCGGGGAAAATCGGCGCGCAGTTGCTCGACGGCCGCATCTCCTCGGTCGAAGTCTCCTACGAGGGCGACATCGCAGACGAGGAGGTAGACCTCGTCACCGCCTCCGCGCTCAAGGGCGTCTTCGAACCGCTCGAATGGCAGGTCAACGCCGTCAACGCGCCGAAGATAGCCGAAGAGCGCGGCATCGAGGTGACCGAGTCGAAAACCCGCCAGTCCGAGGACTTCCAGAGCCTCGTCACCGTCACCGTCGGCAACGACGAGGAGTCTCTCAGCGTCTGCGGGACGCAGTTTGCGGGCGACGACCCGCGCATCGTCCGCATCGACGGCTACCGCGTCGACGCCATCCCGCACGGCCGGATGCTCGTCGCGCGCAACTACGACAAACCCGGCGTCATCGGCTTCATCGGTACCGTTCTCGGAGACAACGACGTCAACATCGCCGGGATGTTCAACGCCCGCCGCGCCGACGAGGGCGGCGAGGCGCTGACGGTGTACAACCTCGACAACCACGTCCCAGACGAGGTGCGCGAGGAACTCCTCGCTGACGACCGGATAATCGACGTGAAGTATCTCACGCTGAACGGCACAGACGAGTAGCCCGCAGGAACCGCGGCGCGCAGTCGAATCGGACGGCGCGAACTCGCCGTCGCTTCTCCTCTCGACCGGTCGCCGAAAGCGGCGTCCGCCTCAGCGACTGTCCTCGACGCGCCAGCGAACCGCGTGGCGTTCGCCCTCCGGGGTCCGACTGGCTCCGACGACGTCGCCGCGAGCGTTCACGCCCGACGCCGTGCTCGCGCCCTCGTCGCCGTCGAGTAACGTTCCCATATCCGTCATCCCCTCGGCTTCGGTCCATCGGAAGGCGTGCTCTACGTCGCCGACTCGACTGTCTCCGACAACCACGCCGCGGACGTTCGACCCGTGGGCCTCGCTGTACCCCGCGTCGCCGTCGAGGGTTCCGAGGCTCTCGACGCCGCCGCCGACCCACCGGACCGCGCGGCGCGAATCGAAGGCGCCGGGGTCGTAACTCCGACCGACGACGGTTCCGTGCGGAGTGACGTCGAACGCGTAACTGACCCCGTGGTCTTCGAGCATACCCAAATCTTCCATCCCCTCGGCTTCGGTCCACCGGACGGCGTGGTTCGTTCCGTCGTCGCTCTCGCTCCATCCGACGACGGTTCCGGCATTGTCCACCGCGAACGCACCGCTCTGTCCCGTGTCGTCGCTTCGGAGCGTCCCGAGGTCCTCCATCTCGCCGCCGGTCCACCGGAACGCGCGCACCTCGCTTTCCCCGGCGTCGCTCTGTCCGACGACGGTTTCTCGGTCGTTTACGTCGTACGCGATGCTGTCTCCTCGTTCCGACCCGCCGAGACTGCCGAGGTCCTCCAACTCGCCGCCCTCGGTCCGCCTGAACGCCCGTCGCACTCTGTCTTCGCCTTCCGCGGCCCCGACGACGGTTCCGCGGTCGTTGACGCCCGTCGCTCTGCTCTCCGCTCTGTCGTCGGAGCGAAACGTGCCGAGCGAGTGGGGGTCACCGTCCGCGTCCCACAGGACGGCGTGGACGAAGACGGCTCCGTCGACGTCCGTCTCGCTGGTTCCGACCACGGTCCCGCAGTCGTTGATATCGGCCGCGTCGCTGACCGCGCCGCCGTCGAGTGTGCCGAGGTCCGTGATCACCGAGCGAGACACCTCGCCTTCCGCTGAATCTTCCACGTTGGTTCACCTGTCCCGCCGTTCGACCTGAGTGCGTAAATATGTGTCTCAGTAATCATTATGCCCACGTGGCCTGTGAGTCGTTGTATGGATGCTGACAGAAACGGTGACGGGTCGGGTTCTCTGGGAGAAGGTGAGACGGACGCCCGTCACCGCGTGTCGCGCCGGGACGCGCTAAAGACGGCCGGCGCACTCGGCGGCGCGGGTGCGTTCGGACTCTCCGCTTTCGTCGGAAGCGTCAGCGCGGCGAGTTCGTGGACCATAGCCGTCCTGCCCGACACGCAGAAGTACGCGGAGAGTTCCTCTCTCATCTCGCGGGCGCACGCCCAGACTGACTGGATTCGAGCGAACAAGAGCGCACAGAACATCGTATTCGTCAGCCACGAGGGGGACATCGTCGAACACGGGAGCAACACCACAGAGTGGCAGCGAATGGACGCCGTGATGGACAAACTCGACGGCGTCGTGCCGTACGCCACCACCGTCGGCAACCACGATTACGCCACCCTCAACAACCGGAGTTCGTCCACCGCGAACTACAGCAAGTACTTCGGCAAGTCGCGCTTCTCGAAGTACAGTTGGTACCGCGGGACGGGTCCGAACGACCGCGCCCACTACCAGCGATTCTCCGCCGGGGGCTACACGTTCCTCCACCTCGACTTAGAGTGGGGCGTCCCCGGGTCGCGGTCCGACCCAAACAGCGTGAAGGGGTGGGCGTGGAACGTGCTTCGGGCGAATCGAAGCGTCCCGACCATCATCACGACGCACGCGTACCTCTGGGACAGAGTCGGGTCCGAAGGCCACGCGACGCAACGCGACGGTGCCAACTCCGGTGCGACGATATACAAAGACATCGTGAAGCCGAACCCGCAGGTGTTCATGGTCCTGAACGGTCACTACCACAAGGCGGACGGCCAGTGGCGGCAGACGTCGCCGAACGACGGCGGGTCGAGCACCTACGAGATGCTCGCGAACTACCAACACTACGCCAACGGCGGCGACGGGTGGATGCGCCTCATCAAGTTCATCCCCGGGGGCGGGCGCGGAACCGACCGCGTCCAAGTTCGGACGTACTCGCCGAGTCGGAAACAGTACAAGACGGACGGTCGGAGCCAGTTCAACTTCGACTTCAGTTTCTCCTCTCGATTCGGCAGGTAGGCCCTCCGTCTCCGTCGGCAGGTCGGGACCCTCGACCGAACGAGAGTATGTCAGGTATTACGACACGTCCGTGCGTCTTCGTTCCACGTTACCGTCCGAATCCGACGCACATACCATATTTCATACTATTTTCGCAGAAGGAGGAGAGACCGATTCGAGACGCCCCCGAACTCACCGCCACCGTTCCCCGACGTCGAGTCGTCGGGCGACTCTGTCGGCGAGTCCGTCGTTCACCGGCGGCGGACGAACCGTCGGCGTCGTCTCGCTTTCCCCCGAGGCGGGAGACGTGTCGTCGATGTCGGCGATGACGCGTTCGTAGTGGTCGATGACGTTCTGTCGGGCGCGTTGAGTCCGCTTGACCTTCCGTCGAAGCGCCTCGTTCTCCCGTTCGAGGCGGGCGACGCGTTCGCGGAGGGACTCCCCGTTCGAGGAGTCGGCCGACGAACCGCCGTCGCGGCGCGCGGCGTCCGACGGGGCGGAACCGGGAACCGACGCCTCGTCTGCTCCCGGGGCGGGACGGGCCGTCTCCTCGGCGTCGTCGCCGGACGTAGACGAGTCGGGGTCGGAGGGCGGGAACGTTCTGTCGCGGCGTGATTCGCCACTCACCGTTCCGGTCGGGAAACTGGGCAATGGCATCGATTGTGAGAACGTCCCACAAAGATATGAAACTGTGTCAGACTCGCGTCACACGCGTCCGGTCGAGACGAAACGTTCCGGCGTTCGTCGCGCTACTCCGCGAGGAGGTCCAACACCGCTTGGGTGTCGTTGGCGACAGGTTCGGGTTCGCCGCCCGCCTCGAATGCGGCGTCGGGGTCCTTCAGGAGGTGGCCGGTAGTGAGACAGACCACGTCCTCGTCGCCGCCGACGGTGTCGTCGCTGCGGAGTTTCCGGAGTCCGGCGACGGAGGCGGCGGAGGCGGGTTCGACGCCGATGCCCTCGCGCGCTAAGTCGCGTTGGGCGGTCGTAATCTCCTCGTCCGTGACGGCGACGGCGGTGCCGCCCGTCTCTCGGATACCGGGGAGAGCCTTCGGGGCGTTGACGGGGTTGCCGATGCGGATGGCCGTCGCGCGCGTCTCCACCTCGTCCCAGCGTTTGGTGTCGTCCCACCCGTTCTCGACGGCTTCGACCATCGGGGCGGCCCCCTCGGCTTGGACGCCGGTGAGTTTGGGCACCTGTTCGGGGTCGAGAGACCCCGACTGGACGAGTTCGCGGAACGCCTTGTACAGCGCCGCCGTGTTGCCCGCGTTGCCGACCGGCAGGACGATTCGGTCGGGGAAGCGGCCGTAGTCGTCGCGGAACTGTTCGAGAATCTCCAGTCCGATGGTCTTCTGGCCCTCCAGTCGGAAGGGGTTCAGCGAGTTCAGGAGGTACACCTCGCCGCGTTCCGCGAGGTCCTGAACGATGTCGAGACAGGAGTCGAAGTTGCCGTCGACTTCGAGGATGCGCGCGTCGTGGAGGGCGGCCTGCGCTATCTTGCCCGCGGCGACTTTCCCGGACGGGAGGAGAACGAGCGTCTCCATCCCGCCGCGCGCGCCGTAGGCCGCGAGTGCCGCCGAGGTGTTCCCCGTCGAGGCGCACGCGAGGCGGCCGACGCCGAGTTCCTTCGCGACGCGGACGCCGACGGTCATGCCGCGGTCCTTGAAGCTCCCGGTGGGGTTCATCCCCTCGTGTTTGACCCGAAGCGTCTCCACGCCCAGGTCGTCTTCGAGGCGCGGCGCTTCGTGAAGCGGGGTGTCGCCCTCGGGGAGGCTGACGCCCTCTTCGAACGGAAGCGCGGCGCGGTAGCGCCAGACGCCGCGGCCCTCGAAGTCGTCGAACGTCGCCGGGTCGGCGTACCGGACTTCCAGAAGGGCACCGGCGTCGCTCGTGTAGCGAATCTCGTCGAACGGGGCGTACTGCTCGCCCGTCTCGATGCACTCCAGCCACACGCCGTCGTCGGCGACGTCGGGGGCCTCCTGTGCGGGCGCGGTGAGGTCGAGGCTCATCGTCTCCAGACACGGGGTCGGCGGGCAAAAAGGGGGGCGATTCGAGCGCGTCCCGCCCCCGTCGCGCCGTCTCAGCCGTCTCTCCGCCGACGGCCGTGGCGTTCGACCAGTCGGCGCATCATCCGCGACTCCGCCCGTCGGAGCAGGTCAGAGGCCGTGCTCGGCGCGCAGTCGAGTGCGTCGGCCACCGCCGCGACGCCCGCCTCCCGCGGAACCTCGTAGAACCCGAGTTCGACGGCGGTTTCGACGGCTTCTAGCTGCCGAGTCGTGAGTTCTCCGGCGACGGGCGCGTGTCGCCTGTCGTACTCGCCGACGGTCTTTACGGTCACGTCTATCTCCTCGGGGAGGCCGCGGAGCATCGCCTGCAGGTCCTCGCCGGGGCCGACGAGCGTCATGTGGAACGCGGCGTCGGCGTCGTAGACGACGGGCGGCGCGAGGACGAGGTTCAGGTCGGCGAACGCCTCGCGCCACGCCACGTCCTCGGGGCGCGTCTCTTGGCTGACGTAGACGTAGAACGACGTCTCGTCTATCGGCGTGAGGTCGTACCACCGGACGGAATCGACCGCAGAGAGCGCCGCCTCGTACCGTTCGCGGTCGGCCTCGACGTAGAACAGTTCGTGTTCGACCGCTCTCTCGCTCGCGACTCCGCTCCACGCCTGCAGTTCCTCGTACCGCACGGCGTCGTCGTCGCGGATGAACTCCTGCATCGGGTGCAGCATCCACCGCGGTTGCGAGAGGCGCACGTCGAGGTACTTCACGCCCTCCGCTTTCGGCGGCGCGAACTTGAAACTTAAACGCGCTAGTAGGGCCGCGGAAAACTCCACGCGGCGACGGCGGCTACCGAGGCGTATGGAGTGGACAGCCACGACGGCTCTGTTCGCGGTCGGAACGGTCGCCGGACTCGGAAATCTGGTCGGCATCGTCGCGAGCGCCCTCGGGTGGGCGGAGTACTGGCCCCCCGGAGAGAGAACGTGGAACTACTACGCCCACTGGACGCTCTCACAGGTCGTCAACGTCGCCTTGGTCGGCGTCGCGTACCTCGATTGGAACGCGTTGGGTCTGCCGCAACCGGCGGCGCTCGCCGTCGGCGGCGTCCTCTTTGCGGTGTGGTACGGGGCCGCACTCGTCGCCGGGTTGGACTTGGGCGTCGAGGAGACGAAAGGGCTGACCGGCGAACTCCGGACCGACGGCTGGTACCGGTACTCTCGGAACCCGCAGTACGTCTGTTACGTCGTCGCGACGGTCGGCTTCGCGGTGCTTGCGGGGTCGGCGCTGGCGGCCGGGTTGTGCGCGATATACCTCGCGTGGTGGGTGGCGCTGCCGTTCGCGGAGGAACCGTGGCTTCGCGACCAGTACGGCGAGGCGTACGACCGCTACGCCGACCGCGTCCCGCGGTTCGTCGGCCTCCGTTCGCTCTCGGCGGCGACCGGCGGACGGTCGAGCGTCGATCCGAAGTGAGAACGACTCCGGGCGGCGGGCGAAAGCGTCGGACCCGCCGCGGTCACTCCTCCGCGCCGTAGGCGTCGATGCTCGCGTGGACCTGTTCGACCCACTCGTCGAGTGCCTCGTGGAGCAACTGCTTCGCCTCGGGGAGGTCCGTCGCGGTGTACTGGTAGACGTACCCGCCGGGGTCGAGCAGTCGCCGTTCGCGGTCGGCGAGGCCCTTCTCCATCAGCGTCGTGAGCGACCGGTTCACGTTGCTCCGGTCTCTGTCGAGTTCGTCCGCGAGTTCCGCCACCGTGCTGCCGGGACTCTCGAGAAGCGTGAGGTACGTCCTGCTCTCGTGGGCTTGGATACCGAAGACGCACGCGAGAACGTGCTGAAAACTCGGGTTCTCGGTTTCGACGAGGTCCCCCATATCTGGCGCGTCGCTCATATACCGCCGTTGGCCCCGCCCCCGATTAAAGTCACGTGTCCTCGGCAGAGCGGACGGCCGTTCGGCGTCGGTTCAGCGGTCGTCACCCGTCGTGCGGTTTGGGGTCGTCTCCCGGCTTCAGTCCCGCCGCCATCAGTCGACGAGCGATGACCACCATGCCGTTGTCGAACCCCCGGCCGAACACCGCTTTCTCGTATTCGACCGCCCCCAAGTCGTCCTCTTGGACGGAACTGACCAGAATCGTGTTCCGGTCGACCAACAGGAGTCGGCTGATGGTCGTATCGTCCGTGGGGTCGGTCGGCGAACTCCGCAACCACGCCAACTCGGAGACGAACACCTCGATATCCGGAAGCGCCTCGGTTATCATGTCGTGAAGCGCCGGGGTGGCCGTCCCGACGAGAACGTCCACGCCGGACTCTCGGGCCGCCCGTACGTGTTCGAACAACTCCGTCGTGGCGGCGCTTTCGCGTCCGAGGATGAGGACAACCTCCTGGTCTGCGGTGTCGACGAGTTTCAGGAGGCGGTTCTCGATGGCCGGCGGGCCCGAGAGCGCCCACACCTCGTGTGTCATCTCTCGGTCGGCGTCGAGCGACTCGGTACCCATCGATTCGAGTGCGTCGACGAGAGACTCCGTCCGGGATTCGTACTCCGACCGGAGCGTCTTCGCCGCCTCCGCTATCGGGACGGCCCGGAACTGCTGGGGGTTGCTGTGTTGGACCTCCGCGAGACCCTTCGTCTCTAACACCCGAATCGCGTCGTAGACGCGGGTTCGCGGCACGTCCGACGTCTCGCTTATCTCTTTGGCCGTCGCTTTCGGGAGTCGCGACAACGCCACGAAGCACTTTGCCTCGTACTCTTTGAGGCCCAGTTTCTGGAGCAGTTCGACCGCCTCTTGGTAGCTAGATAATTCATTCATGGGTCCCAACCATTCGACCGGCGCCCCCGGCCTGTCTCTAGTACCACGCCACGACTGATAAGTGACTACCTCTCGTTCTGACGCGCCGCCGAGACGACGACGCGAATGCTCACGTTCCGGCGAGCGCCCGATACTGTCGCACGAGAGCGGATGTTTATCGTTCACCCAGATAATCACAGTAAGGTTATACCAAGCCGACTCGAAATCCCGGTGGGCGCAGAGTACGGATGGGTCCCAACCAGTCGGTATTCTGCGCCCGACTGCCACAGCAGTGGCAGTTTCCGCGGGGCGACTCTAGTTCAGTCGAGACTGTAAGAACTGATCGTAACCGTTGGCCAGAAGTTCCAGTAACGGCTCTATCTCCTCGAACTCCGGTCCTCTCGCCACGGCGCCGGACTCTCGGTTCCACTCGATTAATCCGGACTCCTCTAACTTCGGAAGGTGAACGTGTCTGAGTTCGATTCGCGCCTGCTCTCGGCTCTCTCCGTCTTCGAGTTCGCCCCCGCTGTCAGCCCCGTCGGGAGAGACGGAGTGTGAGTTGTCTTCCAGCAGGGAGGTCAAAATCGTCCGTCGGTGAGCGTCTGCCAATATTCGTAGATACTCGTCGAGCATGCATGTTCAACTCGGTGTCAGTACACCCCTTCGGGGCATAACATCCCTCTATTTTCTAGATTCGCCCTCGTGTGAGTAATCGGGTGACAGCGTTTCGGGGACGCTCCGTGTCGCCCCGCCATCTTGCGAATCCTCACGGTACCGACTTCGCGTCCCGCGGATACCGCCGCCGGGACGTCACTCTGGCTCTGGCTTTGCGTACCCCATCTTGCGGATGCAAGCGAGCATCTCCTCTCTCTCGGTGTGTTTGTGGAGCGTCGTCGGCGTGTCGCAGTAGAAGGTGGTTCCGTCGTGTCTGAGCGATACCCGATGCGTTCCGCCCATCATCTCCGCTTCGACGAGGACGCGACGTCCGTCGAGGAGGGCGTCGAGTATCTCCTCTGCGGACAACTCGCCGGCTTCGACGCGGAGTGGTTCGGCCATACCGTCCCGTCGGCCGCCGGAGATATTACTGTTGTCCGTTTCACCGACGCTCCCTGCGCTCAGACGAACCGGCGCGGTTCGTCGTTCGACCGAAATCCACCACGAGTAGCCGCCGATAAACTCGGCTCAGTTCGTGCTGAACTTCGACTCCTCTTCGGACCGAGGCGGTTCGACGCCCTCCGCGGCTTCCGCCGTCGCCGTCTCCTTTTCGGTGTCGACGTGCCAGCGGTCCACCAAGTCGTCGTACTCGCCGAGGCGACGGCTCACCTCTCCTTTCAACTCGTCGTCGTTGACGTTCACCTCGAAGATGAAGCGCGGTTCGGCCGTCTCGCCGCGCGTCGTCTTCTGGATGTTGGCGCTGACGAGTTCGCTGTCGAAGTAGTACGGCGCGAGTTGCGTCATCACCTTCTGGTAGACGGTGTCTTCGACTTTCCGGAGGGCCTTCCGACTCGCGGAGTCCGCCGCGCGCGCGACGTACCCGATGGACTCGCTCCACCGTTCGACGGCGCCGTC
Organism: Halopelagius inordinatus; assembly: GCF_900113245.1. Taxonomy (NCBI): domain Archaea; kingdom Methanobacteriati; phylum Methanobacteriota; class Halobacteria; order Halobacteriales; family Haloferacaceae; genus Halopelagius; species Halopelagius inordinatus. Next base: position 69,879 of record NZ_FOOQ01000008.1, on the reverse strand, counting down.
GTTGTCGCCCTCCTCTACTTTCTGGTACGACTCCGACAGTTTCTCTCCGGCGGTCTGTAGGTCCTCGTTCGGCTGTTTACCGGCTTTCTCCCCCTCGCCTTCGCCGACGCTCGCTTGCTCTGCCGTCTTTTGGCTCACGTCCTCGCCGAGACGTTCGTGCGACTTCGGCCGCCACTCGTTCCACCGTTCTATCGCCTCTCTATCCACCCCGGCGTCTCGTAGGGCCCGTGTGATGCGTTCGCCGTGCTCTACGACGTCGCCCCACGAACCGCGTATTTTGAAACCCGAAACGCTCTCTTCCATCGGCTTGGGCGAGGGTAGGAGTGGGCGGCTATAAAAGTCTATTCGCGTGTCGGGTCAGTCGCTCGAAATCGTGCGGTTCCTCCGTGCGCCTCACCGGTCGCCGTGGATGAAGGCCGTCGCCGCGTCGTCGATGCGGGAGACGACGCCCGAGAACCACGCCGCGGGCGACGCCGCGCGCAGTTCCGACTCGGCGAGTTCGATTCGACCGCCCGCCATCGGGTCGCGCGCGCCAGAGTCGGACCCCTCGTCCGAGGCGGTGGCGTCGACGACGGTGGACATCGCGCATCGACCGCAGGACTCGGTTCTCTTTTCGGACATAGTGAACGATTCGCGTGATGTACGCATCCCTCACGATTAAATTTTTGCGTTCGGCGCGTCCCCGAGGGGCTTTTGTACCCTTGTGAGGTGGAGACTGTCATGGGCTACACCGTGGTCGATTGTGACGACGTCGAGACGGCGGAGGACAGGCCGTGCGAGATGCGCCGTCTGACGGAGCCTGCGGGCCTCTCGAAGATGGCGGTCAATCGCTTTCGGGCCGAACCGGGCGAGGAGATTCCGCTCGCGTACCACTACCACGAGACGCAAGAGGAGGCGTTCTACGTCCTCTCGGGGACGCTGTTCGTCGAGACGCCCGAGAGAACGTACGAAGTCGCCGCTGACTCTCTTTTCGCCGTCGAACCCGAGAGTCCGCAGCGAGCGTACAACCCCCCAGAGGCAGACGCGGAGGTAGTGGTTCTGGCCGTCGGCGCACCGAACGTGAGCGGCGACGTGGAAGCGTACGACCCCGACGGCCGATGAGCGAAACCGAGGGCGGAGACGGCCGCGAGGAGTTCGACCCCGAGGCAGTCGCCGCGGAGGCGGGCGTCGAACTCCCGGACGTGCCCGACTGGGACGACGAGTACTTAGACCGGGTGAGCGACCGGTTGATGTTCAACTACGACCTCGAACGGGCGCGCCGAATCCGCGGCGAACGGTTCGAGATGGTCGGGACGATGCGCATACTGAACCGAAAGCAGTTCTTCCATCCCGCCCTCGACTACGCGAACCACGAGAGCCGAGAGTACCTCTTCGTGCGGCGAGACTCCCGCGTGACCGTCGCCGAACTCGAACGCCTCGTCGAACTCGCGCACGAACTGGCCGACGACCCCGAGTGGGTGGTCGCAGACGAGGAACACTACGGGACGGAGTTCACCTTCGTGGCCGTCGTCTCCGACCTGAGCGACGACGTTCGGGCGTTCGTCGACTCCTTTTCGGACCGCACGCTCCTGAAGTTCGGCTACTACGGCCACTACGAGATAAACCTCGTCGCCGTCGCCCCCGAGACGCGCGAGGTGGTCGCGAGCGAGAACGCCGACACCGCGCGGGCGTTCGCTCTCTGGGACGACGTGCAGGCGTTCGACGACCGGGGACTCCTCGGTCGCCTCTTGGACCGACTGCGCGGCTGAGAGCGCTCTCGGGAGACCGACCCCGCACCCGCCGACGCCGACGCCGTCGCTGGCAGCGCGAGAAAAAACGGAGAACTATCGCGGCTCGTCAGTTCGGTTCCGGGTCAGTCGTCGCCGGGCGTGTACCCGCCGGAACCGGGTTCGTCGCGGACTTTCTGGATGTTCTCGTACCCCAGTTTCACCAACGAGAGTGCGAGGTAGATGAGCGTGAGCGAGATCACGATCTGTGCCACCGCGGACAGCATCGCGACCAGGTCCGCACTCGCCATCCACTGAGAGTCCAGGAACTTCGCGTAGAGGTTGTCGTGGAACGCGATCCAAAGCAGTCCGAGCACCGTGATGGTCACCATGACGACCATCGGACCGCCGGTGCTGTAGAGCTGTTTCGAGTCGCTCCAGTTCGCGAGCCAGACAGTCGCCGTGAGCAGCGCCAGCGCGGCCAGAAGTTGGTTCGCGCCGCCGAAAAGCGCCCACAGCGTCGTCCACGAACCGCTCGCGATGAGCACGTACGCGGCGAGACACTGGACCGAGGCGTTCCCGTACCGGTCGGAGGCGAACGACTGGACGGACGTCTCGGGCGTCCCGACTATCTCCTCCATCATGTACCGACCGAGTCGGACCGCCGTGTCGGTGGAGGTGAGCAGGAAGCTCACGAGCACGAGCGCCATGAACGGACCGCCGAACGACGTCGGGATGCCGAAACTCGTCAGCAGGATGCCGCCGCCCGTCGCGAACGTCGGGAGCGCGAGTCCGATGCCGCCGCCGACGTCCGGGGAGACGAGCGCGACGGTGATGAGCGCGACGGTGGCGAGCAGACCCTCACCGAGCATGCCGCCGTAGCCGATGGTCCGCGCGTCGGACTCTTTGTTCAGTTGCTTCGACGTCGTCCCCGAGGAGACCAGCGAGTGAAAGCCGCTGATGGTCCCGCAGGCGATGGTGATAAACAGCATCGGGAACAGCGGAAGGCCGCCGCGTCCGATGAAGCCGTAGTACGGTTCGAGGTTGGTGACAAGCGGTTGGCTCGCACCGAGGACCGTACCGACGATGACCGCCAACAGCGCGCCGCCGACTCCCGTGTAAAGCAGGAACGACGAGAGGTAGTCGCGCGGTTGAAGCAGCACCCAGACCGGAAGAGCGCTCGCAAGCGCGCCGTACACGAGGATGATCGGAATCCACGCGGCGGCGTTCGCGCCGAACGCGCCCGCGGCCGGGAGCCACGAGGGGTCACCGGAGAACAAGACGATGGTACTCGCGGGAGCGCGAGCAGCCGGTTCGAAAAGCGCGAGCGGGTACTGGACGCCGACGAAGACGCCGACGAACATCGCGACGACGAACCCGACGGTTCCCGGGATGAACGGGAGGTTCAACTGGTAGAGATACGCTCCGAACAGCACGGCCAGACCGATGTATATCAGACTCGCCGTCGCCGCCTCCGGATAGGCGTTGAACACGATGGCGACGACGAGTGCGAACACCGCGACGACGAGGATGATGGTGATGAACGCGAACCAAAGGAGCATGTTCTTGCCCCGTTGGCCCACGTACTCGCCGATGATGTAGCCGACAGATTTCCCTTCGTGTCGCATGCTGGCCGAAAGCGACACGAAGTCGTGGACGCTCCCCATCAGAGGGTTACCGATGGCGATCCACGCGAGTGCGGGCACCCACCCCCAAACGACGCCGGCCGTTATCGGGCCGACGATGGGCGCCCCGCCCGCGATGCTCGAAAAGTGATGCCCCAGTAAGACCGGCTTCTTGGCCGGTACGTACTCCTGTCCGTCCTCGTATTTGTGGGCCGGTGTTTCGCGACTGTCGTCGAGTTCGACGAACTGTGAGAGGTATTTCGAGTAGCCGAGATACCCCACGGTAAACATCGCGAACACCGCCGCAACGAGCCAGATTACTTGTACCATGGTGGCGTGCCTCATTGCAGTTCATGAAAAACTCCGACTTAATCCTATTGATTATTGCTGCACGATACGTCGAAGAAAGTACCGTAGACCCGCGGAAACCGCCGAACCGAGTCGAAACGGCTCCGGCCGCCGAGACGCGCGTCAGGCGGTCGGTTCGACCGTCACGTCGATATCGAGTTCCGCCGCGACGTCGCCGAGGAAGTCGCCTTTCACCTCCGAGACGCGGGTCTCTATCTCGGCGACGAGAGGCGGGTCGAAATCGTCCCGCAGTTCGGCGAGGCGTTCGCGTTCCGTCGCGACCCTGTCGCGGAGAAAGCGCGCCCCGCGGCCCTCCTCGTGCGGTTCGGGTTCCGGCGTGAGGCGGTTGACGGCGAGTCCGCGCACGTCCAAGCCGTAGGAGTCCAGTTCCGCGACGGCGCGGCGCGTCTCGCGGATGGAGAGTTCGTCCGGATTGACGACGAGGTAGAACGCCGCCCGTTCGCGCAACGTCTCGCCCGCGAACTCGAACCGCTCTTTTCGGGTTCGAAGACGGGCGAGGATGGGGTCGCCGTCCATCACGCGCCGCGGTTCGTTGTTGCCGACCGCGGCCTTCTCGTAGAGGTCGATGGACCGTTCGCGCTTGTGCGCGAGTCGGTCTATCCACCCCTCCAAGAGGTTCGGAAGCGAGAGGAGACGCAGGGTGCCGCCGGTGGGAGAGGTGTCGAAGACGACTCTGTCGAACGACTCCGAGTCGCGCATCACCTCGATGAACCGGTCCATGAGGGCCGCCTCGTACGCGCCGGGCGTCTGGTGAGCCATCTCTATCTGCCGGTCTATCTCGTTTACCATCGCGGAACTCACCTGGTCGCCCATCGCGCGTTTCGTCTCCATCAGGTGCCGTTCGACCTCCGTGTCCGGGTCCACCTCCATCGCGAAGAGGTTCGCCTCGCCGGAGACCGCCTGCGGGTCGTCGTCGAACTGTTGGTCGAACACGTCCGAGGTGCTGTGTGCGGGGTCCGTAGAGACGACGAGCGTCTCCAACCCCGCGCGGGCGCATTTCAGCGCGTACGCCGAGGAGAGGGTGGTCTTGCCGACGCCGCCCTTGCCGCCGAAGAAGACGAACTTGTGCATCTCAGAAGTGGTACTGCTGGCCCTTTCGTTCGAGAAGCGACCCGCGGTCCCACATCCGTCGCTCCCACGCCTCGAACTCGTCTTCGAGATACGGGAGCAACTCCGCGGTGTAGTACGACACCGGACTCGGGATGCCGAACGCCTCGGGGAAACACGCGAGCATGAACGCGTCCTCTTGGTCTTCCGCTTCCTTCTCTATCTTCTCGTAGGCCGGGTGAGAGACCATTCCGTGGTAGAGTCCGCGGAGCCACTCCTCTAGGACCTCTCGGTACTGGCCGATTCGCTCCGCGAGTGTCATTAGTTGACGACTCACCCTCCGTCGCTCAAAAACGTGTCGTTCACGAACGTCCGTCCGCTTTCCGTGCGTTGATATACCGCGGTGCGCCATCTGCGGACATGAGTCTGCGTTCGACGGGCGAGACGCCGGTGACGGTTCTGAGCGGAAGCCTCGGCGCGGGCAAGACGACGCTTCTGAATCACCTCCTCCGAAACGCCGGAGAGCGGAATATCGCCGTCCTCGTCAACGACATGGGCGAGTTGAACGTGGACGCCGACCTCGTCGCAGAGCAGTCGGAACTCTCCGTCGCGGACGGCACCGTCGCGGAACTCTCGAACGGATGTATCTGCTGTGAACTCCGGGACGACTTGGAGACGGCCGTCGTCCGCCTCGCGCGGGAACGCGACTTCGACCACCTCGTCGTCGAACCGTCGGGAATCAGCGACCCCGCGCCCGTCGCCCGCCTGTTCACCGGCGGGTCGCCCGCCGCCGCGCGGTACCGCGTGGAATCGGTCGTCGCCGTCGTGGACGCGCGCCTCTTCGCGGACACGTTCGACGCGGACGGGACCCCCTCCAAAACGGTCGCAGAGGGCGGCGAGAAAGGGAGGCGTCCCATCTCGGACCTCTTGGTCGAACAGGTGGAGTTCGCGGACGCGGTCATCTTGAACAAGTGTGACCTCGTGACCGACGACGAACGCGAACGCGTCGAGAGCGTCGTCGAAACGCTCCGTCCCGGCGTCGAGGTCGTCCCGACGTCGTACGCGGAAGTCGAGGTGGACGCTCTCCTCGGCGTCCAGCGGTTCGACCCCCAGTCCGCCGCGGAGTCTGCAGGCTGGCGGCGGTTGCTCGAGACGGCCGAGACTGCGGACGCCGACCGAGACGCAGGGGACGGACACGGAGACGGGACTCACGACCACGACCACGGCGACGAGACGCACGACCATGACCACGGCGGCCACGCGCATCCCGAGGAAGCGTACGGCGTCGATTCGTTCACCTACCTGCGGCGACGTCCGTTCCACCCCGAGCGTATCGCCGCCCTCCTCTCGGACCTCCCCGAGAGCGTGATTCGGTCGAAAGGGACGATGTGGGTCGCGGGGCGGGAGGAGACCCAACTCACGTACAGTCAGGCCGGTCCCTCGGCGTACGTCGAGGGAAGCGGTCGCTGGGTGGCGAGTCTCCCCGACTTCGAACAGGACGCCTACAGGCGCAACCGCTCCGACCTCGGGTTCGAGTGGGACGACGAGTGGGGCGACAGGCGGACCGGACTCGTGTTCATCGGACGCGGCGTGGAGGAAGACGAACTCGTCGCGGCGTTGGACGACTGTCTCCTCACCGACGAGGAGATGTCCGCCGACTGGGCCGCGTTCGAGTCCGAAACCCGGTTTCCGGACGCTCCCGGCGACCGGACGACCCTCGCGGAACCGACGCCCGACGCGTAGTCAGCAGGCGCACCCGGTCGAACCGGGCGAACGCTCCAGTTCCATCTCGTCGCCGCACTCCGGGCAGTCGGGCGCGTCCTCGCCCGCCGTCTCCCGGACCGGAATCCGCTCCGCGCAGTCGTGACACCAGTACGCGCCGACCGGTTCGCCGGTCCCGCGGCCGCGGTCGGCCGACTGTGTGGACGCTTCGAACGTCTCTTTGAGTGTGCCGATTATACCCATGGTATACTCTGCCGTACGGGAGGGAGAGCCTAAATCCCCGGTCGGTCGTTCGAGCGAGACGCACGACCGTTCGAGGGGTTCTGACCCCCACGAGGCGCGTCAGCAGTCTTCGACGACGGCGTCGAGTGCGCGTTCGAGTTCGCCGCGCCGTTTCCACGCGGCGACGCGATCGGTGAGAGACGGAAGAGGGAGGCCGAGACTCACCGACGACCGGGCGGTGACGGTCGACCCGTCCGAGTCGGCGTCGACGGTGACGGCCGTCTCCATCGCATCGAACGGCCCCGCTTGGCCCGCCTGTTCGTAGCGCAGGCCGTCGTCCGTCTCCTCGAACCGCAGGACGAACTCGACCCCGCGTCCGCCGACGGTGACGAACGTTCCGTCCGTTCGGTCCTGCACGTCGCGCACCTCGAAACTCCCCTCGTACTCCACCATCGCCTCGGGCGTCAGCATCCGAGCGAGCGTCGGCGGTGACCGCGGGACGAATCGAGAGACCGTCACTTCTCGCATAGCCGGTGGTTCGAGTCGGGTCACAAAAGAGGCAGCGAGAGGAGACAGAGGAGAAGTCCGAGCGCGATACCGGCGTACAGGAGGCGTCGGAGGCGGAGTCCCGGCGGAATCTCCGCGGTGTCGAGGGGCGTCGCGGTCCAGACCAGTCGGTGGTACGCGCCGGCCGCCACGGCGACGAACGCCGCGGCGGACGCGGCGACGGCGACTGCCCACGAGAGTCCGAGTGCCGCGACGTAGAGGGGGCCGAACGAGACGCAGAGAAGCAGTCCCAACCCCGAGACGACGAGAAACGGAACCGAATCGACGGCCTCGCCGCGGCGGTTTCGGAGTCGCATAGCGTCGCTTGCGGGCGAACCGCAAAGAACCTAAGTGGCGGAGGTCGGACCCAGAGGTATGGAGACCGACTCACAGGGGGACCCGCGGGTGCTCTTCGTCATGAATCTCGTCCTCTCGACGCTGTTTGCATCCATCGTCGTTTGGGGGGTGAGCTACGTCGATATCGCCGATTTTACGGTGATAAACGTCGCGTCCCTCGCGGTGGTGTTGATGGCGGTGACGTACGTCGTGACGTACTGACGGGGAGTCGGGGCCGAGCGGTGGTCCGTACCGTGCGGCGTGAACCCACGGCAGGCGACGTCTGGGCCGCGATTCATCGACATTTATGTCCACGGCGTTCCGCGTTTCGAACAAGATGCCCATCGAAGACCGAGACGACGCCTACCTCATCACCCACGCTCTCGCCAAAGACACCCTGTTGCGCCTGCGAGACGTCGAGACGGAGCAGGTCGCCTTCCGGAAAGGCCTCGTGAAACTCGGCCGCATCTGCGGCTACGAGATAATCGACGGCGCGATGGAGACGGAGTACGTCACCGTCCAGACGCCGTTGACCGAGACGACCGGCGAACGCGTCAAAGGACTCGACGACGTCGTCATCATCAACGTCCTCCGGGCGGCGACGCCGTTCGTCGAGGGACTGTTGAAGGCGTTCCCGCGGGCGAAACAGGGCGTCATCAGCGCCGGACGCGACGAGGAGGCGGGGATGAACGACGACGGCGAGTTCCCCATCACCATCGACTACGTGAAACTGCCCGAGATAACCGAGAAAGACACCGTCATCGTGGCGGACCCGATGCTCGCGACCGGGTCGACGATGTGCGCCGTCTTAGATCACGTCCTCGAGAACTCGAAAGCCGATCCGACGGACCTGTTCGTCCTCTCTGCGGTCTCCGCGCCCGACGGACTCCTGCGCGTCGGCGACCAGTTCCCCGAAGCCGACCTGCTCACCGTCTCCATCGACGACCACCTCGACGACGACGGCTACATCATTCCGGGACTGGGCGACGCCGGTGACCGCGCCTTTCGGACGAAGTAACTCCGCTCTGTCTTCTCCGACTCTCTCGCGTCAGTCGTCGGCCGCGGAGTCACCGAAGCCGGTCTGTCGCAGGCGCGTCACGGACTCCCACCCGTCGTCGGTCCGTCGGACGGCGTCGAGGACCGAACTGAACACGACGACGTCGAGAAACTGCCTGTAGCCGACGAGATGCACCGGGACGTACGCGAGGAGGCTCCAGTCTTCGCCGGAGATGTCGATGGCCACGGCGGCGATGAGCGCGAAAAGAGAGACGAAGTACAGCGTCGCGGCCAGAACCGAAAGCAATCGACCGTCGAGAATCGCGAGGCCGATAGCGACGGTGACGACGGCGCTCGATAGCGGGACGAACACGAGAGACAGCGCGAACCACGGGAAGGCGAACCGGTGGAGGTAGCCGCAGTCTGGGTCGAAGAAGACGTCGCGGTGTTTGACCAGCGATTGGATGTTCCCGCGCGTCCAGCGGAGTCGCTGGCGGTAGAGGTCCCCGAGCGAGAACGGGGCTTCGGTGGTGACGACGCCCTCCGTGGTGCGGACGTGCCACCCCGCCTGGAGGAGGCGGACGGTGAGGTCGAAGTCCTCGGCGACGGTGTCGGGGTCGTAGCCGCCGACGTCGTCGAGCGCTTCGCGTCGGAACGCGCCGAAACAGCCGGGAACGACCATCACGGAGTCGAAGAGCGCGAACGCCCGTCTGAGCGTGTTGATCCCGACGGCGTACTCTAAGGCCTGCATCCGGGCGAGATGTCCGTCGCGGTTGCCGACTTTCACCGTGCCCGCGACGGCCCCGACGTCGTCGTCGGACTGAAGCGCGCCGACCGCGCGACTGATTGCCGTCGGTTCGACGACGCTGTCGGCGTCGACGGCGACGACGACGTCGCCGCGCGCACACGAGAGCGCGAAGTTCAGCGCGCCGTGCTTGCCGCCGTTCGTCCGGCTGAGAACGGTGACGTTCTCGCCGCGGTAGGCGGCGGCTTCCTCGTACGTGCCGTCGGTGCTCCCGTCGTCTACCACGACGACTTCGAGCGCGTCGGTCGGGTAGTCGCTTTCGAGGACGGCTTCGATACACTGCCCGACGTACCCCTCCTCGTTGTAGGCCGGAACGAGGACGCTCACCGAGGGACACGGCGGTTCGACGTCCCGTTCGTCGAACCGACGCCGCTGGACGAACGTGAGCGGGAGGACGACGACGACGATGGCGCTGACCATGAGCAGTCCGAAGAAGACGGCGGCGTCGAACACCGAAGGGAGGTGGCCCGCGAAGGCGTATGACGCCGCCGCGACGAGGAGCACGGTGGGGCCGCCGAGCCAAAGCGGGACGCGCCGCCGCGCGGAGACGAGGCGGCGGGCGTCGCCGCCGACGGCGAGACCGACGAGCCACGTCGCGGAGAACCCCGTAACGACGGCGTAGAGAGCGCCCGCCGGAGTGAACCGCTCCGTGAACACGAGCGCACCGAACAGCAGACAGGAGACGGCCGCAGTCGAAACGGCCCACCCCGGAAGCGGGAGTCTCGCACCGAACAGCGCGTCGAACTGCGACGACCAGCGGTCGGAGCCGAACAGGACGATTGCGGCCGCGAGGGAGGTGAGAAACGCCGCGAGGACGAACCGAGCGGGGAAGACGAAGACGCCCAGAAAGTAGACGACGAGGAGGAGAACGATCTGAGACGGCGCTCGAGAGGTCCACGCGTCCGACGCGTCCGAGGACGGAGCAGGCGTCCGACCGTCGGTCATCGCTCGTTCGCGACGACGCCCGTCGCCCCCGGCCGGGGCGGGGTCCGTTCGATTCGCACCGATTCGGGCGAGTCGAACCGTCGGTCACAGTCCGCACAGCGGTAGACGGTGGCGACTCGTGGAACGCCGTCTCCGCCCAGCGAGAGGCGTTCTGTGCACTTCGGACAGCGACCGGGGGCAGGAGGGGTATCGCCGAACGCCGCGGCTACGTCGACGTACCCACAGGAGAGATGTTCGAAGACGCCCGTCCGTTCGACTGCTCCGGTCTCGCAGTCGGGACAGGAAACGACGCGCGTCGAACTCGACGTTCTTCGGCTCTGTCGGGACATACCAGTAGTTGGTAGCCACCACAGATAGTTATGATATAGATACAGTTCAGTCGTGGATACTAACCGGTCGTTGAACCCGTCTGACGCCGATTACCGCCGCGATAACAAACGTCTCCGAGAGCGGAGAGTCACTCATGGAGAGGCGAACCTTTCTCGGAGTGGTGGGGGCGTCGGCGGGCACGGCGTTCGGTTCGACGGGGCTCTATCGCAGTGCCGAAGGCGCCGCCCGGCCGCGAACGGGCGACATCCTCGCGGGGATATCGGTCGGACCCGAGGAGACCGGACGCCTCGAACGGTTGAGACGGTGGGCGGGGGCGTCGCACGCGGTGGTCGTGCGGTACGCGACGCTCGGCGGGGGCGACGACGACATCGCCGCGACGTGCGAGGCACTGACCGAACGGTGGAACGCGGGGGCCGTCCCGCAACTCGTCCTCCAACCACTGTTCGACACCGTCGCGGAGACGTCCGACCGAATCGCCGCGGAGATCGCCGCCGGAGACCACGACGACAGGATCGACGCGTGGGCCGAACGACTCGGAGCGTGGGCAAATAGGGGGCTGGGGCGGCCGAACCGCCGACTCTACCTCACGTTCGCGCCGGAGATGAACGGCGACTGGGTCCCGTGGGCACCGCCAGCGAACGAGACGACGCCCGAGGAGTACGTGGCGATGTGGCGTCGCGTCCGCCGCCGGTTCGAAAAACAGGGGCTGGGACCGGACGAACTACAGTGGATATGGTCGCCGAACGTGACCGGCCGCGGCGGGATTCCCCTCTCTCGATACTACCCCGGCGACGCGAACGCCGACTGGGTCGGTATCAACGGCTACAACTGGAGTCGGTGGGGAACGTGGTCGGACCCCGAGGACCTCTACGCGGCGGCCGTAGAGAAGGTCCGAGAGGTGACGGACAAACCCCTCGCGTTGACCGAGATGGGCTGTTCGTCGGCCGTCGAAGGCGGGTTCGACCCCGAGCGAAAGGACCGGTGGATAACCGACCTCTACGACTTCGCCGCCGCGACGGAGATAAAGATGGTCTGTTGGTTCAACCACGAAAAGGAGACGGACTGGAGCGTCTTCGGCGGAGAACGCGGGACGGAGACGGTCCGGATAGACGGCGAGTCGATACGCGCGTACGGCGCGTATCGGAGGGCGCTGAACCGGCCGGGCGTGCTGGGACCGCACCCGAAGAGCGCGCGGAACCTCACCGACGCGGAGTTCCGCGGCGACTTCTGAACCCCCTCGCTTCGGGTAGAGATCGCCTCGCGTCGTGCGGTTAGTCTTCGAATCGAACCGAGTGGAAACGTACCGCATACTCGTGTTGTGTGGACTATAGTCACGGGCGGTCCGACGGCTACCCCTCGACGCCCCTCCCGAGGGCGGTGACGCGTTCCCGGAGGTACCGGCCGACGAGTGCGACAGTCGCGACGCCCACGAACGCGGAGAACGCCGCGACGAAGACGGTCGTCGGGTCGGTCAGGCCGCCCGCAATCTGCTCTCGGACGAACGACCCCGCCGTCACGACGGCGACGGCGAGGAGGGCGACGCCGCCGAGGTTCGCCGACGCGGAGTTGCGTTCGGGGACGGCCTCGGAGTTCAGAAGATAGAGGACGACGACGAGGACGAACGGCGTCCCGACGAGGCCGAACGCGAGGACGAGAACGAGGAGGGGGAAGAACGCCCCGCCGACGAACGCGCCCGCCGCGGAGACGAGCGCCATCGCGACCAGCGCCGCCCGGTACCGGCTATCGGAGATGTCCGTCTCCCACCCGAGTTTGTCCGCGACGAGGAAGGGCGGGACGACGGTGTTGCCGCCGAGCGTCGAGACGGCCGCCCCCCACAGGCCGAGCAAGAACAGCCACTCCGCGTAGGGACCGACCAAGGGACCGAGCGTCCGCGCCGCCGCGACGGCGGTGAGTTCGTCCGCCGCGACGGTCGGGTCGTGGAGGACGCCCGCGGCGACGAGGAAGATAGCGACGCTGAACGCGCCGAACGCGCCGAAAATCGAGACGGCCACGTCGAACGTCGCCAACCCGTAGTCGTCGGCCGTCCACCCCCGAGCGCGCATCGTGTAGGAGTGCATGGTGACGAGGGTGATGTGAACCGCGCCGCCGAGGACGCCCGCGGCGACGAGAGCGCCGTCGACCCCGGCGGGAATCCGCGGCACGAGTCCCGAGGCGGCCGCCGCGGGGTCCACCGGGACGACGAGAAGCGACGCGAGGAAGGCGAGGACGACGGCCGAGACGAGGAGTTTCGCGGCCATCTCGACGAATCGGTAGCCGCGCCCCGCCAGTCCGGCCGCGAGGACGACGGCCCACGCGACGCCCCAAGCGCGGGCGTCCACGCCGGTGACCGCCGCCGACACGTCGGCCAACCCCTTCATGATGACGAGTTGCGCGAGGCCCGCCGCGAGGACGGCGTCGACGACGAGTATCCACGCCCACGAGTCGCCGAGATGCCGTTCGACGACGGAGACGATGCCGTCCTCGGTGAGCAGACCGAGTCGCATCGAGAGGTACTGCGCGAGTGCGCCGAGAACCGCAGAGAGGACGACGATCCACAGGAGGGCGTACCCGAACGCCGCGCCCGCGGTGAGGACGCTGGCCATCGTCGCCGGTCCCGCGGCGATGGCGCCCGCGACCCACGACGGCCCCATCTCGCGAACGTACGTTCCGAACTGTCCCGTATCGACGGCGGTGACGTTCGTCACAGCCTCGTCCGTGCGACCCATAGCCGGTGGGTCGCGGCACCGACGTAAGAGTTTTACCCAGTTGTATTACCAGAGAATAACAACGCGGACGGCCGGTCCGTCTCAGTCGTCGCCGTCGCGATAGCCCGACGAGGAGTCGTCGAGGCTGTGAACCGTCTCCGCGAGGCGGCGGTGGTCGAACCGCGAGGACGACATCCGCGCCGAGAGGGCGGTGACGGACGCCGAGACGGCGGCGGTTCCGACGAAAGCGGTGAGAAACGCCGGCGTCGGGAGGAGTTCGCCGACGACGGGGAGCGACGTGAGGAGGCCGCGGACGAGTTGGTTCGGGAAGAACGCGAGTCCGACGGCGAGACTCGACACCCCGGCCAAGAGCGCGCCCCCGCCCGTCACGCGTTCGGAGTACAGTCCCGAGAGGAGGGGAACCGCGACGGCGACGCCGAACAGGTCCGCGAGCAAGAACAGTTCGAGGACGCTCCGCGCGCGGAGGCTGACGTAGATGGCCGCGACGGCGACGACGACGGTGAGTGCGCGCGCCGACAGCGTCAGCGTGCGGTCGTTCGGGTCGTCGAGTATCCTCGGTAGGTCCGTCGTGACGAGACTCGCGAGGGCGTTGAACAGGGAGTCTGCGGTACTCATCACCAACAGAAGGGCGACGAGGGCGACGGCGAGCGCGAACGTCTCGGAGAACGCCTCCGTGATGAGGACGAAGAAGGCGACGCTCGCGTCGTACTGAGCGCTCGTCGAGTCTGTCACGACGTCCACGTATCCGCGGGCGGCGACGCCGAACAGGCCCGCGACGAAGACGAGGACGAAGTTGAGAGCCGCCGCCCGACGGAACCCCGCTTTGAGCGTCTCGCTGTCGCGGGCGGCGTAGATTCGCTGCCACCACGTCTGGTTGACGAGTTCCGCGCCGAGGACGGCGATAGCCACCCAGAACCCGAACTGGAGGCCGGTGAGAAAGCCGGGGTCCAAAAGAGAGGGGTCCGCGGCGACGACGTTTCGGTGGACCGCCGCGGGGCCGCCGAGAGTCACGAGTGCGGCGACGGCGGTACCCACGAGGAGCGGAATCACGAGGGCGGCCTGGACGGTGTCCGTGAAGATGCTCGCGCGGAGTCCGCCGTAGCCGGTGTAGAGGAGGACGAATCCGCCGACGAGCACCGCCGTCTGCCACCGCGGGACTCCGGCGACGAGTTCGAGTGCGCTCGTGATGCCGGTCAGTTCGGCGGCGAGGAAGACGAACATGTAGGAGACGCTGACGACGAACACGAGGAGGTAGACGGCGGGGCCGTATCGCGCGAGTGCGTACTCCGTCAGCGAGTGGCCCTCGGGGAGCAGTTCACGGATTCGCGGGCCGAGGCGGGCGTACGCGAGCATCGGAATCGCCTCGCCGACGGCGTAGCCCGCGACGGCGGTGACGCCGCCGAACGCCGCCCCCGCCTCCGCCGGACTCAGGAGAATCCACACGCCCATCACCGAGGCGACGAGCGTCGCCGTCGTGGTTCTCGGACCGGTGCTGTTGCGCGCCGTGAGAAAGTCCTCGACGCTCCGGACTCTGCCGCGCGAGTACCAGAACCCGAGCGCGCTGAACGCCGCAAGCGTCGCGACGGTCAGTCCGAGCGCCGTCGCCGAACTCACCACGTGAACCACCTCACTGCGGCCGATTTCGAGCGTCGAACGACCCGTCTCGCGTGCACTCGTCTCATACGGGTGTGTACGCGGGACACCCGTGATAAAACCGAGTGGTACAATCGAGTTATCAGACTAGACCTCCCACGTCTCTCCTCGCCACGCGGCGTCCCAAAAGCGGTACTCGTACCGCGCGGAGGTGAGAAATCGCTCTCGGTACCGGTTTCTGTCGGCCGCCGTCGATTCCGCGGCCACCTCGTCCATCAGGTCGAGACACCACTCCGTGAGTTCGGTGAACTCCTCGCCCGCGTACATCTCGACCCACGCCTCGTACTGGTCGTGGTCCGGCGTGCCGTCTTCCGCGAGTCGGCGCGCCGTCTCGTTGAACCCCCACATGCAGGGGAGGAGGGCGGCGACGGTGTCGCCGAACGTCCCGACGGCCGCCGTCCTGACGAGAAAGTCCGTGTACGCCCGCGTCGTCGGCGACGGTTCGGTCGCCGCCAGTTCCTCGGCGGTGATACCGAACTCCGCGGCGTACGACCGGTGGAGATCCATCTCCGTGTTCAGCGTCGAGTCGAGGAGTTCGGCGAACGTCCCCATCCGGTCGAGAGTCCCCGCAGAGGAGGCGGCGAGTGCGAAGGTCCGACTGTACTCTCGCAGATAGTAGTAGTCCTGTCGCACCCACTCTCGAAACGGGTCTTCGTCCAAGGTCCCCTCGCCCAACCGCCGAACCATCGGGTGGTCGACGATAGCGGTCCAGACCCGGTCGGCCTCGGGTTCGAGTTCGTCGGTGAACGCCATATCTTGGAGACGGAAGGGAGGTACAAAATTATTACCGAGTAGTACAACTTCTAAATATGAACGAACGCGCTCGTGGCACCCCGTACCGCGCGACCGATACCGACCCGTCGGCGCGAGGTGAGACGTGATGCGGACGCCGGTACCCGACGCGCGACCCGTGGCACTGACCGTCGCCGGAAGCGACTCCGGTGGCGGGGCCGGCATCCAAGCGGACCTGAAGACAATGGAGGCCCGCGGCGCGTTCGGGACGAGCGTTATCACGAGCGTCACGGCCCAGAACACCCGCGGCGTCTCCTCGATACATCCGGTTCCGACAGAGGAGGTGCGGGCGCAGTACGACGCCGTCGCCGGGGATTTCGACGTGCGCGCGGCGAAGACGGGGATGCTCGGCACCGCGGAGATGGTCGAGACGGTGACCGACTGCGTCGAAGACGCGCCGTTTCCGGTCGTCGTGGACCCGGTCATGGTCGCTACCTCGGGCGACAGACTGCTCGACAGAGACGCCGAACGCGCCTACGAGGACCTCGTCGCCGCGTCGGCGGTGGTGACGCCCAACACCGACGAGGCGGCCGTCCTCACCGGTACCGAACCGACAGACGAGTCGACGGCACGCGAGGCGGGCGCGGAGTTAGTCGAGATGGGCGCGGCGGCCGCACTCGTCAAAGGCGGCCACGCCCCCGGCGAGGAGGTGGCGGACGTCCTCGTGACGGCGGAGACGGAAGCCGTGTTCGTCCACCCGCGCGTGGACACCGAGGCGACGCACGGGTCCGGATGCACGCTTTCGAGCGCCATCGCCGCGCACCTCGCGCGGGGGACGGACACCGTCGCGGCGGTGGAGGCGGGCGTGTCGTTCCTCCAACGCGCCGTCCGGTACCCCCTCGACGTCGGCGAGGGGCCGGGGGCGGTCCACCACCTCGCGGAGATTCGCGACCGGGCGGCGCGGACGGACGCGGTCGAATCGGTCGAGAGCGTCGTGGACGCGGTCGTCGCCGCCGACGCGCGGGGACTCGTCCCGGAAGTCGGCCTGAACGTCGTCGGCGCGACGCCGTACGCCGAACGCCCGGACGAACTGGCGGCGGTCGAAGGCCGCATCGCCCGCACGCGGTCGGGCGTGCGACCGAACCGGGGCGTCCGCGTCGGCGCGTCGAGTCGCCTCGCCGAGTTTCTGCTCGCCGTCCGCGAAGTCGATTCGACCGTCCGGTTCGCGGCGAACTGCCGGTTCGACGGCGACGTGGAGGCGGCGATGGATTCGCTCGGGTGGTCCGTCGTCCGCGTCGAACCCGCGAGGGACGACGAGGCGGACTCGGAGGCCGAAACCGCCGCGCGGGAGGCGGTTCTGAATGCGCTCGAACCCGACGAGGAGACGCCCGCGGCGGTCGTAGACGGCGGCGCGGTCGGCAGAGAACCGTCGGCGCGCGTCGTCGCCGCCGACGCGGGGACTCTCGCCGACCGATTGACCGGCCTCGCCGCCGCAGTCGAGACGCCGTGAGTCCCCCCGCCGAACCCCTTCGCTTCCGGTCGAAAAACGCAGAACGAGAGCGGGGTTACCGGCCGAGCGAGTGCGGACGAAACCGACCCCCGGAGGGGAACCGAGACCGCTATAGACTCCGGAGACGCGCGCTTCGGTCGGCGTCTCGGTTCTCGGTCAGTCGTCTCCCGTTTCGCTCCCGTCATCGGCCGCGGACAGGCCGTCGTCGCCGCGTTCGAGGGCCGGCGGGACGTCGTGGTGGTCCGAGTAGCCGTCGAACCAGCGAACGATGCGTTCGAGTCTATCGACGACGTGGGCCGGTTCGCCGGAACGCGAGAGTCCGTGGCCCTCTCGGGGGTACCGAACGAACCGCGTCTCGACGCCGTTCTTCCGCAAGAAGAGGTAGAACATCTCGCCGTTGTTGACGGGGACGCGAAAGTCGTTCTCCGAGTGCATCACGAGTGTCGGCGTCGTCACGTCGGCGGCGTAGGCGACGGGCGACTGTTCCCAGAGGAACTGCGGGTCCTCCCACGGCGTCGTGTCGAAGTCGCCCTCGATTAGCTTGAACGCGTCCGTGGACCCGTAGAACGACGAGAGGTCGTAGACGCCGCGTTGGGCCACCGCGCCGCGGAACCGGTCGGTCTTTCCGACCATCCATCCGGTCACGTACCCGCCGAAGGACCCGCCGGTGAGAAAGACGTTCTCCTCGTCGACGTAGTCGCGGTCGCAGACGAGTTCGACGCCGGCCATCACGTCCGTCATCGTCACCTCGCCCCAGTTCCGTTCGATGGCGGTGGCGAACTCCTCGCCGTATCCGACGGAGCCTCGCGGGTTCGACCAGAAGACGACGTACCCGCGGGCGGCCAGGAGTTGGAACTCGCGCCACATCGTCCCCGACGTAGACCACATCGCGTGCGGGCCGCCGTGGACTTCGACGACGAGGGGGTAGGTCTCCTCGGAGTCGAACTCCGGCGGCGTCAGCACCCATCCCTGCACCTCGACGTCGGACTCGAACCGAACCTCCTCGGGTTTCTGTACGTCCGCGTCGTCGAGGTACGCCGCGTTGACGTTCGTCAGTCGCCGTTCCGTTCCGCCGCGGAGGCAGAACACGTCGCCGGGGTGGTCCCACTCGCTCTTTGCGACCGCGACGACCGGGTCGTTCCCGGGGCCGCCGACGGACAGGGCGGTGACGTGACCCCCGCCGACGAGGAGTTCGGAGTCCGTCGGGGCGTCACCTGACCGCGTCCCGTCGTTCGCCGAAGGGGATTCGGCACCCTCCCCCGAAACGCGCCGGGCCACGTACTCGCCCTCGTCGGGCGTGAGAAAGTAGACGTCTTCGTCGTTCGGACCCCACGAGAGGCCCGCTTCGAGGGCGACGTCTCGGTCCAATCCCTCCGTCGGGATTGCCTCTCGTCCGCTCTCTCGGTCGTACACGACCACGTCGGAGTTCCGCATCGAGATGCGCTCTTCCGGCGTCCGACCGAATGCGAGACGGCCGTCGGCCGTCGCGTCGAGGGCGAGTCCCCACGCCGTCGTCCGCGCCACGTCTTCGGTCTCGCCCGTCGAGAGGTCGTGCGCCACGATGTCGATGACGGCGCTGTCGTCGGGTTCGGTGTCGCCTTGGTGGCGCTTCACGCCGAAGTAGAGCGTCTCGCGGTCGCCCCACGTCGGTGAGACGTGCCCGTACTCCCCGTCGGTGAGTCGTTCGACGCGAGGGGCGTCGCTCTCGTCTGCGTCGCCGCTCGGACTCTCCTCGTCGAGGCGGACGACGTAGACGTGCGGTTCCGCGCCGTCCCTGTAGCGTCCGTGCTGTCGGTAGACGAGTCGGTCCACGACGCGCGGGTCCGGCGTCTCCCGTTCGTACTCCTCGTCGTCGACCTCGCAGTCGATTCCCTCCTCGCGTTCGGACGCCGTCGTCGACTGCTGGAAGGCTATCTTCGACCCGTCGGGACTCCACGCGACGTCGGAGACGCCGCCGGGAACGTCCGTCACCCGTTCGGCCTCGCCGCCCGAAACGGGCAGGACCCACAGTTGCGGCCTCTCGTCGTCCGCGCCGCGCGTCGAGACGAACGCGAGTCGGTCGCCGGAGGGACTCCACCGCGGGTGCGAATCGACGCCCTCCGCGACGGTGAACCGCCTGATGTCGCCGTCCCCGTCGGTCGAGACGAGGTAGACGGTCTGTTCGTAGGAGTCGTCGCCGTCCGGAATCTTCCGGACGAACGCGACCCTGTCGCCGTCGGGCGAGACCTGCGGGTCTTCCACCTGCGCGATGTCGTGGTAGTCCGTCGCCGAGATGCGGGTCACACACCGCGTTGACCGCCGCCGGTGATAGATGTGCGCCCCCCGGCGAAGGGGGAGAGATGATAGTCAACAAATAACACGGATATGCCTGAATAACATTGTATCTAAGGGTAAATTCTGAACAAAATTAGTAATAGTATTATGTCCGGATACTCATCTGGCAGTCATGTCGCGAAAGCTAAACCGACGTGAATTCGTTGCGGCCGCAGGCCTCACTGGAATCGCCGGACTCGCCGGATGTTCCGGTAACGGCGGCGGTGACGGTACAGAAGGAGAGGAGACGACCGCAGGCGAGGAGACGACTGCAAGCGAGGAAACCACCGCGGGCGAGGAGACGACCGAAGGCGACGGGGGCGGCGACACCGAATCGCGCCTCTCGTGGCACGCAGGCGGGACGGGCGGGACGTACTTCCCCCTCTCGAACGAGTTCAAGTCGGTCGTCGAGGACAACACCGACTACACGCTTCAGGTCCAGTCCACCGGCGCGTCCGTCGAGAACGTCGGGAGTCTGGCCCGCGGCGACGCCGACTTCGCTCTCATCCAGAACGACGTCGCCTCTTTCGCCGCCAACGGCGAGGGCATCGACGCCTTCGAGGGGAACGCAGTAGAGAACCTCCGCGGCGTCGCGACGCTCTATCCGGAGACCATCACCATCGTCACGCTGGCCGGCACGGGCATCGAGCAACCGTCGGACCTCGAAGGCGCGACCATCAACACCGGTGACCTCGGTTCGGGGACGCAGGTGAACGCGGTCCAGATTCTCGAAGCCCTCGGCATCGAGGACTACTCCGAGCAGAACACCGGCTTCTCGCAGGCGTCGGACCAACTCAAGAACGGCGACATCGACGCCGCGTTCGTCGTCGGCGGATGGCCCGTCGGCGCTATCGAGGAACTCGCGGCGACCGAAGACGTGGTCGTCGTCCCCATCGAGGGCGAGAACCGACAGGCCGTAAAGGACGCCGCGGACTTCTACGCCGACGACGAGATTCCGTCCGGAACGTACGGCCTCGACGAGCCCGCCCCGACGGTGTCGGTGCAGGCGATGATCGCGACGAACGCCGAACAGCCCGAAGAGACCGTCCAAGAGGTCACCTCGGCCATCTTCGACAACACGGACCAGCTGACCATCAAGACGGACTTCATCAGTCGGGACACCGCACAGGACGGCATGTCCATCGACCTCCATCCCGGGGCGCAGGCGTACTTCGATAGCTAATCGGGCCTGCCCCACCGCCTCACGAACGTATCATGAACGGACGAACGCTCGGTCGACTCGCAGCCGTCTTTCTCGTACTCGTCCTAACGGTGGGGGCGAGTGCGGCGGTACCGGGAGGTAACGCGCTCGTCGTCAGCGACGCCGAAACCGGCGAAGAACTGTTGACGGTTCCCGTCTCGGAGGGGACGACCGTCGCGCTCGAATACACCCACAGCGTAGAGAAGACCACGGTCGTAGACGAGTACACCGTCCGCGACGACCGACTCAACATGACCCGGATGGTGTTTCACTCCTACGGCGCCGGACTCCCCGCCCGCGCGGACGTCGAAAAGGTGAACGGGTCGTTCGTCTTCGACCCCGGCGGCTCCTACGAGGAGATATTCGTCAAGCCCGGTCACGTCGCCGGGCACGAACTCCACGTCGGCGACGAGACGTACGACCTCGTCGAACTCTCCGACGCCCGGAGCGTCCGCCTCAGCATCGAGAGCCGCTCGCTTTTGGACCGAGCCCTCCCCGCTTTCACACGACAATGAGTGACTCAAACCACGACGGTCGGTCCGCCGACCGACAGGCCGACGACGGAGTACGAGCGCGCGACTACCGTTCGGTCGAGGGCGCCGACGCCTCGACGCCGGACGCGGAGACGGACCGTCGCGTCGCGACGGACGGCGGGCGAGACGAACCCATCGAGGACGGCGGATCGGACCCCGAATCGGACGTCGACGCCGACGAGATGTCCGAAGAGGAAGCCCAAGAGCTCATAGAGGAGATAGAGCGAAAGCGCTCCGTGGCCGGTCCGGCCGCCATCGTCGTCTCCATCGTCGCCATCGCCTTTTCGCTGTTTCAGATATGGTTGGCCGCCCGCGGATTCGAGTTCCAAGCCGACCTGCCGATAGTCGGCGAAGTCGGATTCGGCGCGCTCCAACTCCTGCAGGTCAACGCCGTCCACGTCGCCTTCGCTCTCGTGTTGGCGTTTCTGCTCTTTCCCCCGACGACCGGTGACGGCGCGATAGCGCGCAGACTCGGTGCCGTCGTCCCCGCGGTTCGAGGCCGGTTCGGCGACGATAGCGCCCTCACTCGGGGGGCCGTCGGCGTCCGCCGCGGCGTCCGGTGGTTCGCGGTCGACGCGGAACGAGAGCGCGTGACGCCGCTGGACCTCGTGTTCGTCCTCCTCTCGGTGGCGACGGCGGTGTACATGGTGTTCGAGTTCCAAGAGATTCAGCGACTGCGCGTCCTCGGCCTCGAAGCGGGCCGAACCGTCGCGGAGTATCTCGGACCGCTCGGCTTCCTGGCCGAGGCGGTGAGCGCGCTCGGAGTGCCGTTTGCGGACGTGGCGTACCCGTTCTTCCTCGGGGCCGTCGGGGTCCTCCTCGTCCTCGAAGCGACTCGCCGGTCGCTCGGCGTCTACCTGATGCTCATCGTCGCGTCGTTCATCGTCTACGCGCGGTACGGCTACCTCATCTCGGGGAGCATGCCCATCATCGGCGTGCTCTCCATCCCCGAGGGGACGTGGGCGAACATCGTCCAGAACCTCTGGTACAACACCGAAAACGGGGTGTTCGGCATCCCGGTGACGGTGTCCGTGCAGTTCATCTACATCTTCATCCTCTTCGGGGCGTTCTTAGAGATGTCCGGCGCGGGACAGTGGTTCATAGACCTCGCGTACGCGGCGACCGGAACGCGGCGCGGCGGCCCCGCGAAGGCGTCCATCCTCGCGTCGGGCTTCATGGGCACCATCTCCGGGTCGTCCATCGCGAACACCGTCACCACCGGCGCGTTCACGATTCCGCTGATGAAGAAGTCGGGCTACCGCCCCGAGTTCGCGGGCGGCGTCGAAGCCTCCGCGTCCTCGGGCGGGCAGATTCTCCCGCCCGTGATGGGCGCGGCGGCGTTCCTGATGATAGAGTTCATCGGCGTCCCCTTCTCGGACATCATCATCGCGGCCACCATCCCGGCCATCGTGTTCTTCTTCGGCGTCTGGGTGATGGTCCACCTCGAAGCCGTCCGCGTCGATATCGGCGGGTTAGACCGGAGCGAAGTCGTCGCGATACCGAAGCACCTCCGACAGGGGTGGTTCTACCTCGTCCCAATCGTACTGCTTCTGTACTTCCTCCTCGTCGAACGTCTGACCGTCGCTCGCTCGGCGTGGTACACGCTCGTCGCCATCATGGCGCTCATCGCCGCCGTCGCCGCGTACGACAGACAGACGCGCGTCCCCCTCGTGGGGAGCGTCGCCGCACTCTTGCTCGCGCAGTTCGTCTCGTTCCTCTTGACCGGCGCGGGCGTCGTCGCCGCGGCGACGGGCGGGGGCGGCGGCGGACTCGCACCTCTCGCCGCCGCCTCGGCCGCCGCGGGCAGTCTCGGGACGATCGTCATCTTGGTCAGTCTCGCGTTCCTCGTCTTCGGTCGTCGGACCGAATCGCCGCTCTTGGACCTCGACCCCGCGGTCGATACCGCGAGCGAGCGAATCGCGGGTGCCGTGCGCCGGCCGAAACTGGCCGACTTCGGCGCCTTCCGGTACGTGACGTTCCTCGGGAAGTCGATGGACTCCGGCGCGCGAACGGCGACGGAAGTGGTCGTCGCCGTCGCCGCCGCAGGCATCATCCCCGGCGTCGTGAGCGCGACGGGTCTCGGTCCGAATCTCACGTCGCTCATCACGAATGTCGCCGGAGGCTCTATCGTCCTGCTTCTGTTCTTCACCGCCGTCGCCTCCATCATCCTCGGGATGGGGATGCCGACGACGGTGACGTACATCATCCTCGTCTCGCTTCTCGGCCCGGCCATCGCGCAGGCGAGCGACATCCCGCTACTCGCGGCGCACCTGTTCATCCTCTACTTCGGCGTCATCGCCGACATCACCCCGCCGGTCGCGGTGGCGGCCTACGCCGCGTCCGGTATCGCCCGGTCCGACCCGTTCCAGACGGGCATCGAGGCGTTCTCGCTGTCGCTCAACAAGGCCATCGTGCCGTTCGCGTTCGCACTCACGCCCGGCATCCTGCTCATCCGCGGGCGGGGGTCCGACGCGAGAGTCATAACGTCCGCGGACCTCACGGACTTCGGATGGCTCGTTCCGGAGGTGATGATACCCGTCGCGGGCGTGTTCGTCGGCGTCGTCGCACTCGGCGTCACCGTCATCGGCCACCTGTACACCTCGGTGGACAGGTGGGAGCGTGCCCTGTTCGCCGTCGCGGCGTTCTTGCTCATGGCTCCGATGCTGGTTCTCACCACGTTCACGGACCTGACGGGCGCTGTCGGTCTCTTGGAGAACCTCGGAAGCCCCGTCGTCATCGACATCGCGATGCGAACCGTCGGTGCCCTCCTCTTCGGCGCTCTCGTCGCCCAGAACCGGCGGAGTTCCGACGAGAAGGCGGAGCCGACCACCGTCTCGGCCACCGACTGAACCGAGTCGTCAGCACCTCTCGGAACTGAATTTCGGGAGGTCGGGGTCCGGCGTCTCGCCGCGAACCGCCGCGGCGACGCGAACCGACTTTTTCCGGCGGTTCGAGCGGGGAGACTACTCGATTTCGGCCCGACCGCTCGTCGCACTTCGAATTCGGTCTCTGAGTCCCGCGGCGTCCGGGACGGGCACCCGAACCTCGAACGAGACGTCTTCCTCGTAGGCCGCGTCGAACTCGACACCGGCGCTCTCCAACAGGCCGCGGACCGTGCCGGAGTCGTCGTACGCGACGACGACGGAGAACGTCTCGTGGGGGAGTTCCTCGACGACGCCCGCGTCCTCGATGGCCTCTTTGACCCCTCGCGAGTACGCCCGCGCGAGTCCGCCGACGCCGAGGTTCGTCCCGCCGTAGTAGCGGGTGACGACGGCGGCGACGTTCCGAATCTCCCGTTGGACGAGGACGTTCAACGCGGGGTCACCCGACGACCCGGAGGGTTCGCCGTCGTCCGAAGAGTACTCTCTGAGCAACGTCCCCGCGCCCGCGGACGCCCCGCCCGCGGGAACGCGGTACGCCGGGACGTTGTGGGTGGCGTCCGGATGGTTCGCTTCGACGTCGGCGACGAACGCCTCCGCCTCCTCGACGGTGTTCACCGGCGCGACGTAGCCTATGAACTCCGAGCCTCGCACCTCGAAGCTAGCCTCGCCGCGCCCGGCGACGGTTCGGTAGGCGTCGTCGGTCATGTCGGAGTGTAGGCCCGCCATCGGCCAAAAGGGTTCGTACGTCCGGCAATCGAGAGTGCGAAACCGTCGGTGCGACGCCCGCGGAAATCGGCGTCACGCGAGGGTTATCTTCCGGACGAACTCCAACGCGGAGAGTTCGTTCAACAGGTCGCCCGGCAGGGGTTCGTCGGTGACGAGGTAGAGTCTCGGGTCGTCCGTGAACTCGGGGTCTTCGCTTATCGTCTGGCGGATGGAGATGTCGTGCGCCGCGACTCTGGATGTCACCTCGGCGACGATGCCGGGTTCGTCGGCGTCGCCGACTTCGACGGTGAGAACCGAGAGGTCCAAAACCGGCGCGAGGTCCATCAGACTCGGGATCGAGGAGATGTTCTGAAAGATTCGTCTGAGTTCCTCGTCGTCGAGAATCGCGCTCGTCGTCGAATCGACGACGCGCCGGTCGACGTCTATCTCCCGAGCGATGCCGGTGTTCGGAATCTCGATGCCACCGGAGACGACGCGCCCCTCGTCGTTGACCGAGAACCCCCGTTCGAGGAGGAGGCGGATGACCGCCTGTTGGCTGGGACTCCCCTCGAACTTCTGCATGATTTCGTCGAACATCCGTCGTCCGACGTTTGCGGCGGACGGCTTTAACTGTACACGTCCGCGGCACCGAGACGCGACGACGCGTGGTCTGCGGGGGCTTTAATCCGGCCGACGCCGAGATATCCGGTATGCCCATGCGCCAACTCCGTTCCTGTGACTTCTGCGGCGCCGACTCGGACGGCGTCTACGAGGTGTTGCCGCCTCAACTGTCCCCCACCGAGAGCCAACAGCGTCGGGTCGCCCTCTGTGCGGACTGTCTCGATACGCTCGAAACCGTCGTGGAACCGCTTCTCGACCGTCTGGACGTCGAGAGCGGCGGAGACGGCGAAAGCGGCGATGGCGAACGTGGTTGCATCGAACGCGGCCGTAGCGAACGCGGACGGACGGAGCGGTCCGACTCCCAGAGGTCGAACACCCCGATGATGGCGGGCGGAGACCCGAACGGCGGACTGTCAGAGGAGGCGTCTGACCCGGCGTCCGGCGGCGAGAGAGACGACCACGGTCGGACGGCCGACCCCGAAACGTCCGGTATCGCAGACGCCACCGACGAGGAGGCGGGGTCACCCCTTCGGGAGGCGGACGCCGAAAGCGCGGGCGAACGCGAGGCGGCGGGCGACGGCACCGACGCCGGGGGAGAGAGCGCAGATGCCGACGCCGCCGCGGGCGAGGAACCGCCGCAGTTCAGAAAGGTGATGCGCCTGTTGAACAACCGCGAGTTCCCCGTCGACCGGACGGACGTCGAAGAACTCGCCTCGGGCGCGTACGATTTAGACGACGACCACGTCCGCGACATCATCGACTACGCCGTCGAACGCGGCGTTCTCGCGGACGACGGCGGAACGCTCAGAAAGCCCTGAATCGGGATTTTAGACCGGCGGACTACAGTTTTCCTTTGGTGCTCGGCGTGTCGCTTCGGCGCGGGTCAACGCGCGTCGCGTCGTCGAGAGACCGAGCCAGCGCTTTGAACAACGCTTCGACCTCGTGGTGGGCGTTCACGCCCGAAACGTCGGCGTGGAGCGTCAGACCGGCGTTCATCGAGAGCGAGTACGCGAAGTGTCGGGCCATGTCGCTCGTGAAGTCCCCGATTCGGTCCTGCGAGAACGCCCCCTCGAAGTCGAAGTGCGGACGACCGCTCACGTCCACGACGACGCCCGCGACTGCCTCGTCGAGCGGAACTCTCCGGTCGGCGTAGCGGACGATACCCCGCTTGTCCCCGAGAGCGTCCGCGAACGCCTCGCCGAGGACGATGGCCACGTCCTCTACCGTGTGGTGGTCGTCGACGGACAGGTCGCCGTCGCACTGGACCGTCAGGTCGAACAGGCCGTGTTTCGCGAACGCTTCGAGCATGTGGTCGAAGAAGCCGATTCCGGTGTCGACGACGGCGTCGCCGTCGCCGTCGACGGCGAGTGTCAGATCTATCGTCGTCTCCGCCGTCTCCCGCGAGACGGCCGCCCTGCGTTCGACGGAGTCTGCGTCGTCGCTCATGCCTCCCAGTTCTCGCCCTCCCGTATCACGATTGCGCTCGCGGCGCGTCGGAGTTCGCTGACCGTCGTAAGTTCAGCGTATCGGGGCCTGTGTCGGGAGAATGGACGAATCTACTGTCGGTAGATACTGTCTGGGCGTCAGACGTTCGTCTGCCGGTGATTAATTGGCGACGACGACAGAGGGAGGGTATGGCCATGCGCTGGAAGGGGGCGGCGGTGGCGCTCTTTACCCTCTGTCTCGGGAGCCTCCTGCTTTTCGTTCCGTCGGGGACGGCGACCGGACTAGGTATCGCGCTCATCGTCATCGCGTCGCTCTCGGTGGTGACGGCGGTGACGAGTGGGTCCGGGAAGTCGACGCGCCGCAAGCGAGGCGGACGCGGACCGCGGCGCGACTGATCTATCGCCCCTCTCGACTCCGGTCGGACGACGGCGACGCGAGAGTCCCGTTCGTCACCGCCCCGGCGCTATCGAGCGTCCTCTCTCGCAGGGAACCTCTCGGTCGAGTTCGATGCGCGTCCCCCCCGCCCGAGCGACGATACGGACCGTATCCTCGCAGTCGACGTTCGAGAGCCGAGTCGTCGCCTCGTCGCGCACGACCAGCGACGTCGAGGCGTCGGAACGGACCCCGTCGTCTACGAGGTGGACGGAAGCGCGGAGGCTGTCGGCGTCCGGGAGGCGGTTCCGAAGCGTCACGGAGAGTACCGTCCGCGGTGCATCGGAGGGCCCCTCTCGACCGGCGGGCGAAGCGGTTGCCCGCCCGGCCGCGGCCGTTCCGGCTTTCGGTCGACGTTCGGTGGCCGTCGTCGCTCCGGTCGCCGCCTCGGAGTTCGGTGCGGATTCGGGCGGTCGTCGCTCTGCCCGCAGTTCGACACCGAGGAGAGCCTTCGAGTCGTCCACGACGGCCACGGAGACGCTTCGGTCGGCCTGTGCGGCGGTGAATCCACCCGTGGGAAGCGACGTCGTCAGGAGAACCGCAACGGCGGCGAGAACGAGCAGAGCCCGCCTCATCCGTCCACCTCCGGCGGCGGGCCGTCCGCGCCGACGCGCATCTTCGTCCACGTGTCGTAGGTGAAGACGGCGCTGGACGAGAGGAACGTCACGGCGACGAACACCAGAAGCGACTCCTTCGGAAGCCCGGTCAAGACCGGAACGCCAGCCATCGACCCGAGAACCGCGGCGGAGAGCACGGACGCGAGAAAGAGCAGATACGGTCCCCACGGCAACTCTCGTCCGGAGACCGTCTCCAAGTACACGTTCACGTCCGCCGCCCGGTCGGTGAGTTCGACCGAACTCCGCTCGCGGTCGTACCGGACGAACCCGAGTTCGTCGAGTTTCGGCACGTGGAACTGCGACAGCGACGTGTGGACGCTCTTTCGGTCGGCGTACGAGAGGCCGTCCGCCTCGACGCCCCGTTCCCACGCGGTAATCTGCGCCGAGAGGTCGGCTAAATCGACGGTGTCTTCGCCGGTTCGCTGTTTCAGGTAGTGAAGCACGTATCGCCGCCGACGGTTGCTCAGCGCCTCGAAGAACGCGTCGTGAGAGAGTTCCGCTCCCGTCGGCGGCCGAGAACCCCACTGGTCGTCCTCCGCCGATACCTCAGTCTCTGCTGCGGAGCCTCCGAGCGAGGACACCTCACTCACCGTCGACCCCCCCGTAGAGCCACCTGTCCATCGTTCACGTAGAATAACAACTTTTTGATGACTTAGTTACCGACCGGAACAAGAGCAGTAAGGTCGATGATAAACTGTCGGTATACGCCGGCGGCCACCGGCCAGAAGTTTAATCAGTGGTGAAGGGACCCTAAACGAGGGTTTGTGCCGACCGTGTCGGCGCAAACGACCCGTTGCGTCCACCGCTAGGTCGGATTGCGTCGGCGACGGGGTTCGTTCGTCAGCATCTCTCCGAACTGTAACAATGGGGCTGTCGGTCCGTGTGGTAAGTGTGCGTCGCGGGTCGTGACGGGCCGCGGCGCCGACGGAGAGACCAACTATGCAACGACGAAAATATCTCGCGACGATCGGATCGCTCGCCGCCGGTGGGGCGGCCGCAATGGGAACTGGTGCGTTCAGTCAGACCAGTGCTACGCGAAGCGTTTCTGTCAGTGCTGCCGGTGACGCGGCCGCGAACCTCAAGCTGACCGGTTCGAAGTACGCGAGTTACAACGGTAACGGCGTCCTCGAAATCGAGTTCGACGGGCTGAACGCGAACGCGGACATAGAGATCACGGACGTGTTCGGCATCAAGAACCAAGGGACCGACCCGGTCGGCATCTTCATCGACGAAGGGAGCCAGAGTTACGCGTTCCAGCAAGGTAACGGACCGGCGGAGGTGGCATCGAAGGCCGGTTCGGACGGCATGTACAACGTGCTCGCCGACGCGGGACTGAACCAGAACGGCTGGTACGACGACGACAACGACACGGAGGATATCAACGGTCCGAAGGCGCTTCCGAGCGCATACCGGTCGTCGAGTTCGAACGGAACTAACCGCCCGTCGCTCGACCCCGGTAGCTACGACCACGTCCTCGACGTCGGCGAATCCCTCAGTCCGGACTGGTATCTCTTCGATACGCCGGCGGACCCGTCGGACCTCGATATCACCGGAAAGATAGTCGTTCTGGCCTACTCGCAAGACTACGTCGACGCCGGAAAGGGACCGTAATCGGTCAGAGAGGGCGTACGTCACTCGCTCCACCGGGGTCGGTACCGGGGGACCGAAGCGACTCGGGTCCGTCCGAGAACGAGAACCGCACGTGGCGCTCAGGCAACGCGTCACGCGGACTTCATATTATTCGCGGTGTCGAACGGAGTGGGTAACTATGTGGACTTTCACCGTACCGAGAAGGTAGCCGAGAGAGATGGAAAACGCACAAACCGCACTCGTACGCGCACTCGAACTCGTCGTCCTACTCGCCGTCGTCTCCCTCTTAGCGGGCCAAGCCCTCGGCTACCCCGTGTTGCTCGGTTTCGTCGAAACCGGAAGCATGGCCCCGACGATGGAACCCGGCGACGGATTCGTCGCCGTCCCCGCGGACCTCGTCGGTCCCGTAGAGGAGGGTGACGTGGTCGTCTTCCGCGCGCAAGAACTCCACGGCGGCGACCTGACGACGCACCGCGTCGTCGAAGAGACCGACCGGGGCTACGTCACGAGAGGCGACGCCAACCCGTTCACCGACCAGGGTGGCTCCGAACCCCCGGTGCAAGACGCTCAAGTCGTCGCGCAGGCGCTACAGGTCGGCGGCGAGGTGGTCGTGATTCCCGAACTCGGAACCGCAGTGCTCGCCGTACAGGGGGCGGTCTCCGTCGTTCAGCGACACGTCGCCGCACTCTTCGGGTCGAGAGCGTTCCTCGGTCCGCAGGGACTCGCCTACCTCTTCTTCGGCGCGACGATGGTGTACTACGTCCTCGGCGAACTACGCGAGGAGAACAGAGAGCGTCGAAGTCGCGAGACGTCCCGAAACCGAGAGACGGGCACGGACGTGCGGTTGATAGCCGCCGGGTTCGCACTCCTCCTCGTCGCGGGCGCGACGGCGGCGATGGTCGGTCCCGCCGGGACGCAGGAGTACGGCGTCGTCAGCGCGGAGTTCGAGTCAGACCGACCGACGGTGATTCCGGCGGGCGAGTCGTCCGACGTCGCGTACCCCGTCGGCAACGGCGGCCTCGTCCCCGTCGACGTCTTCCTCGAACCGCGAAGCGACGGCGTCGCCGTCGAACCGGGCGAACTGTCCGTGGGGCCCGGAAGCACCGCCGACGCCACCGTCACGCTCTCTGTTCCTCCGGAGACGGGGTACTACCGGATGTTCCTCACCGAACACCGCTACCTCGCCGTCCTCCCGACTCCCGTTACTCGGGGACTCTATCAGCTTCACCCGTGGGCGCCCGTCGTCGTCATCGACTCGCTACTCGGCGGACTGTTCTACGCCGTCAGCATCGCTCTCGTCGGTACGGGGCGGGTCCGAACCCGAAGTCGGGGACGCGATATCTCGCCGACTACCCGTCTGAAGCGAACGCTCCGCGACCGGAACTCCTGAGCGGCGAACGGTCGGCCCGATACGGCGGCGTTCGAACCCTGAACCGGTCGTTAAAGATGTATAGTATCGTTAACTGACTAGTTACTATTTAGATACGTCTTGGAGAGAGGGTAATGGCTACGTGGACGCTTCGAGCACGAGAGACGGTGGCTGGCAACGTCGCGGTCGTCGTCGCCTGCTTTCTCGTCCTCGCCGCCGTCGGTGGTGGACTCGCCTACACGGCGTACGTCGAACCGGGGGCGCACACCGAGGAACGGGCGGGGGCGTCGTGGGAGACGACCGCAGAGTTCGGGCACGCGGCGACGGTCAGAGAGCCGAACTCGGTGTTTCCCGTCGGGACGACGCTCGAGAACCGGTCGGCGTACTTCGGGACCGTCGCACCGGTACTGGACGGGAACTTCACCTACGGATACACCGCGAGCGAAGGCGGGTCGTTGAGTATCGGCACGGACGCCGATATCGTCCTCCGGTCCGTCGAGCGGAATCAGACCGGCGCGGTCCGGACCCGACACTGGCAGAGGACGCGAGACGCGGGCGAGATGACAGAGAGCGGCGTCGAACCGGGCGAATCCGTCCGCGTCCCGTTCTCGTTCGACGCGAGAGCCCTCGCCAACGAGACGGAACGAATCGAATCGGACCTCGGGGCCTCGTTGGGAGAGACCGAGGCTCTCGTCCGCGTCACCGTTTCGCTCTCGGGGACGGTGAACGGCGAGTCCGTCGAACGAACGGAGAGATACGTACTGCCGGTCGGGTTGGGCACCGCGTACACCGTCGAGGACCCCGGCGTCGTGACCGACCCGCACACCTCGACTCGGACGGTCACCGTCACCAACCAGTACGGGCCTATCCGACGGATAGGCGGGCCGCTACTGCTCTTCTCCGGTCTCGGCGGGGCGGTCGGCCTCCTGTGGGCGCGTCGGAGCGGTCGCCTCTCGACGCTTACGGAGGCAGAGCGAGAACGCCTCGCGTTCGACGAGGCTCGGTCCGAGTTCGACGAGTGGATACACCCCATTCGCCTCCCGCCGTCGACGTTCGACCGCCCGCGCGCGGAGGCCGAGTCGCTGTCGGCACTCGTGGATTTCGCCATCGACACGAACAGCAGCGTCGTCGAAGACCCCGACGACGGGACGTACTACGTCGTCCACGGCGAGCACCTCTACTCGTACTCGCCGCCGACGGACGCACCGGTCGGGCAGAGCGCGGACGCTACCGCGTTCACCTACGACGGGGAGCTAGAAGACGGCGGCGACGGAGACGCCGCGGACGGCCGAAGCGGACCGGACGCGGGAGACGCGCCGACCGGCGAGTAGGTCGGTCGTCCGCTCAGACGCGTCTGGCGTCTTCGAGCGTGAACGTCCCCTCGTACAGCGCCGTTCCGACGACGACGGCGGCGGCCCCGGCGTCTCGGAGTGCGCGCACGTCGTCGAGAGAGGCGACGCCGCCGGACGCGACCACCGGCACGTCCACCGCGTCGACGACGCGTTTCGTCACGTCCGTCTGGACGCCTTCCATCTGGCCTTCCACGTCCACGTCGGTGAACAGAATCGCGCCCGCGCCGAGTTCCTCGTACCGGGCGGCGGCCTCCGCGGGGTCGAGGCCGGTGCTCTCTGTCCACCCCGAGACGAGCACTTCGCCGTCTCTCGCGTCGAGACTCACCATCACGCGGCCGGGATACTCCGCGCTTATCTCTTCGACCAACTCGGGGTTCTCCACCGCCGCGGTGCCGAGGATGACGCGTTCGACGCCCCGTTCGAGGAGGTCGGCCGCGTCCGCGGCGGTTCGGATGCCGCCGCCGAGTTGGACCGGCACGTCCACCGCGTCGACGACCGCTTCCACCGCGTCGGCGTTCTTGCGGTCGCCCTCGAACGCCCCGTCTAAGTCGACGAGGTGGAGCGTCTCCGCGCCTTCGCCGACCCAGCGTTCGGCCGCCTCGACCGGGTCGCCGTACCGTCGTTCGGTGCCGCGTTCGCCCTGCACCAACTGCACCACTTCCCCGTCCTGCATGTCGACTGCGGGGACGACTTCGAAGGTCCGAAACGCGTCGCTCATGGTGACCTCTCCTCGCGCGTCGCGCCTAAAGGCTCCGGAGGCGACGCCGCGCGGAGAGTCGTCCACTTTTCTCCGGCGTCGGTTCGGCGTTACCCGCCCGGAGTCGATTCCGGTGGGCGAAACGATAACTCGGATGCGAAAAACCGGAACTGTGGTTCGGAACGGCTTTGTCGCCGGACGAACCAGTACCCCACAATGAAACTGTTCGGATCGAGTGGGACGAGAGGGGTGGTCGGCGACGGCCTCTCCCCGGAGTTCGTCCTCCGGGTCGCGAAGGCGGCGGGGACCGTCTGGGACACCGACCGCGTCGTGGTGGCGCGCGACACCCGGACGACGGGCGAGATGCTCTCGAACGCCGCCGAAAGCGGGTTAGCCAGCGTCGGAGTGAACGTGGACCGACTCGGCGTCACTCCGACGCCGGGCGTCGTCCGGTACTGCGAAGTCGAAGCGGTGCCCGCCCTCGTCATCACCGCCTCGCACAACCCGCCCGAGTACAACGGCGTGAAGTTGGTCGGGTCCGACGGCGTCGAACTCTCCATCTCCGAACTCGAACGCATCGAGGACCACATCCTCTCCGAGCAGTTCGCGACGGCGACGTGGGACGACGTCGGCCGCGTCCGAAACGTCGAATCGGCGAACCGAGACTACGTCGAGAACCTGCTCTCTGCGGTGGACCGAGAGAAGATAGCCGACGCGAACCTGACCGTCGCCCTCGACCCGGGTCACGGCGCGGGCGCACTCACGAGTCCCCAGTTCTTCCGCGAACTCGGCTGTGACGTCGTCACGGTCAACGCCACGCCCGACGGGACGTTCCCCGGACGCAACTCCGAACCGGTCGGGAGCGAACTCGAAGACCTCTGCCGTCTCGTGAAGGCCGCGGACGCCGACGTCGGCGTCGCCCACGACGGCGACGCCGACAGGGCCGTCTTCGTCGACGAGGACGGCGAGTTCATCCCCGGCGAGTCGTCGCTCGCGGCACTCGCGGCCGCGAACCTCTCTCCGGGCGACACCACGGTGGCCGCCGTCAACGTCTCGCAACGACTCGTGGACGTCTGCGACGACGTGGGCGCCGACCTCGAACTGACGCCCATCGGCGCGACGAACATCATCACGCGCATCCGCGAACTGTGGGCGCGAGGGGAGTCCGTCCCCATCGCGGGCGAGGGCAACGGGGGGATATTCTTCCCGAACTTCCGTCTCGTCCGCGACGGCGCGTTCGTCGGCGCGAAGTTCCTCGAACTCGTCGCCGACCGCCCCGCGAGCGAACTGGCCGCGCCGTACGCCGACTACCACAACGTCCGGGTGAACATCGAGTACGACTCGGAAGCGGAGTTAGAGGCGATGCTCGACGCCGCCCGCGAGTACGCCGAGAACTCGGCTGCGACGCCGAACACCACGGACGGCTACCGCCTCGACTACGGCGACGCGTGGGTGTTGGTCCGCCCCTCGGGGACCGAACCGAAAGTCCGCGTCTACGCGGAGTCGAGCGAGTACGAACGGGCGCAGGAACTCGCCGACGGCGCGGAGTCCGCGCTTCGCGTCGCTCTGGACTCGCTGAACTGACCCGCTCCGACGGGACGAACGACCCCGCTCGATTCGCTTCTCTTCAACGACGGACGCCCGCGCCGACTCGCCGGAAGTCAGACGCTGAGGATACCGAACAGGAAACAGAGTAGGCCGAGAAACAGGAGGACGGCCCCGCGTTCTATCGAGACGTCCTCGACCGGGTCCTCGGGCGCGTCCTCGCGTTCGTCGGGCGGGAGAAGCCACGCCGTGGGGTCGTCTTCGACCTCCAAGCGGGCGGCCGCCCGCCGCGTCCGCAGGGCTTTGCTCGCGTAGAACAGACAGACCGCCCCCGCCACGAACGCGGTGGCGGCGACGACGACCATCTGTCAGGCGTCCTCGTCGTCGGTCTCTTCGAGGACCGCCGCGAGACGGTCGTGCGCGTCCCGAACCGCGTCGAGTTCCGCCTCGACGGTGCCGGAACGGAGACGCGCGAGTTGGTCCTCGGTAACCTCGTTGCGGGCGCGCGCGGCGGTCCGGAGACTCTCGTAGTCGTCGCGGTACGTCAGGTCCCGAACGCGCCGCAGCGTCGCGACCGTCTCCTCGGAGGCAAAGCGGTTCAGAAGCGAGATTATCTCGTCCGCGCGGCGGCGGAGTACCCCCGCCTGCGGCGGCGGCCACGAGACGACGAGGGGGTCGGCATCGAGCCGTTCGAGGTAGGTCCGGTGGACGGCGACCGAGGTCTGAAGCGCCGCGGCGTCGTCGACGTAGTGGTCGAGTTTCGACCCCGAGTAGCCGGTGTACTCGAGCAGTTTCGGTATCGGGTGGTCGCCGCCGCGTCGCTCGCGGACGTAGTCGAGAACGTCGCGCGGCGGCGGCCGGTAGTCGACCAGCGGAAACGCCGTCGCCGCCGCCGGGAGTTCGAGCACGTCGCGGGCGGGCGCTTCGGCTTTCCACCGTCGGAACTCCTCGCGGACCGCCTCGGCGTAGGTCGCTATCGGTTCTCTGAGGATATCGACCGGCGCGTCGAGGTCGGCCGCTCCCAACGCGACGAGGTCGGCGAGTTCGTCGGCGGCATCCTCTAATTCCGTCAGTCGGAGGGCGGCGTCGCGGCGCGCGGCCGCGAGTTCGTCGCGGGCGGACTCCCGCCGGTCGAGGAGGTCTTTGAGTCGGGCCGCCGGTTCGAGGTCCTCGCGCGCGCCGACGAAGTCGCGTTCGCGGAGGCGTCTGCGGTCCATCCGCTCTGCGGCGTCTTCGAACGCCTCTCGGACGGGCACGTCCTCGGGGAGGTCCTCGACGAGGCCGATGAACTCCTCTTGGAACCGGACGTACGCCTGAAAGTCGCCCGTCCCCGTCGCGGAGTCCTCGTAGTCGTCGAGTAGTTTCGTCGCCCGTCGGTGCGCGTTGACGGCGCGATGCACCTCGTCTCTCCCGTGGTCGGCGATAGCGGAGTCGGCGTCGTCGACGGCGTCTCTGGCCTCGCGAAGCCGTCGCACGAGGTCGGAGACGTCGGAATCGGCCGGTTCGCTCGCGTCTGCCGGTGTGGCGTCTGTCATCGTGTGTCTCTCAGTCGTCGTACACCTCGTCGGGGTCGAAGACGCGTTCGCCGTCCGCCTCGCCGTCGATGGTGCGGTAGAAACACGACCGGTGGCCCGTGTGGCACGCGCCGCCGGTCTGTTCGACGACGTACAGGAGCGTGTCGGCGTCGCAGTCGACGCGTACCTCCTCGACGGCTTGGGTGTGTCCGCTTGTCGCGCCTTTCTCCCAGAGTTCGTCCCGACTCCGCGAGTAGTAGTGCGCGCGTCCCGTCTCGCGGGTCCGTTCGAGGGCTTCGGGCGAGACGTACGCGAGCATCAACACCTCGCCGGACTCGGCGTCCTGTGCGACGGCGGGCACGAGTCCGTCCTCGCCGAAGTCCACCGTTACGTCCTCGGTCATCGCGTCGAACCATGCGGTGCCCGCCGATATGTCTTTTGTACTCACGGGTCACTCCGACGCCATCCGCCGGCCGAAGCGAACGCCGGCGTTGGTACAGACCGAGAGCGCGCCGGCCGCGAGGAAGACGAGCGCTATCCGAAGCGAGTCGGCGACGGGCAGTCCGTCGTGGAACCCGAAGAGACCGACGAGGAGCAACACGACGCCCGGGAGGGCGTCTTCGAACCCGCCCGTCCCCGGGTCGCCGACCCACGCCGCCCCCTCTGTGACCGTCAGACCGGCACCGAGACCCCACACTGCGGCGCTCGTTGCGGCGAGGAGAGCGTCCGGAAACAGCAGGTACGGGACGATACCGCCGAAGAGTGTGCCGACGACGCCGGCGGCGAACGGCCTTCGGGCGGGCACGGTCGGGCGTTCGTCACCGTCGGTGAAAAAAACGACGCGTCAGACCAGTCCGAGCATCCCGACGACGCCGAACAGCACGTCGCCGTAGACGAACGCGACGACGGTTCCGAAGAACATCGGAACGAGAAACGGGATGCCCGGCGAAATCCAGAGAGCGTCCGTCGTCGTCACGACGTCGAGGCCGCCGCGGAGTTTCTCCGGCGTCGTGCCGTACGCCGACCCCTCGATGGAGTCCATGAACGCCTCCGCACCCCACTCGTCGCCGTCGTCGGCGACTGCGTCCGCGACGACGCCGCCGTCCGAGTGCGCCTCCGACGCGGGCCGCGAAGCGCTGTCGGTGGTGGCCGCGTCCGCGACGACTGCGCCGTCGGTCGGGTCGTGCGTCTCGACGATGCTAGAGGGGTCGCGGTGGGTCTCCGGGTCGTCTCTGAGTGCCGCGAGCGTCGTCCCGCGCCACCGCAGGTACATCCGGAGGGCGTCTATGTCGAGTCCGTTCCGACTGTGCCCGTCGGGCGTCTCGAACAGGCGGCCGTGCGCCGTCGAGAGGTCGGCGGTCGGGATGCGCCGCCCGAAAAACAGCAGCGGAACCTCCGTGTCGCCGTCGAGGAGGTTCCGGGCGGCCATCGCGAGAGGGTAGCCGGCGGCGAAGATGACCGTGTTCGTGAGGATGGTCATCGAGAACACGCCGAGCGTCGTCGCTTCGGCCGGAAGCGCGATGCCCGGCAGGTAGTACGTCGGGAACGTCGGCAGCAGTATCGAGAACGTGATGAGCGCTTTCGCGTCCGCGCCGCCGAACCCGCCGAGATACCAGAAGGCGTACGAAAGCGGTGCGACGAAGAGCAGACTCACGCCGACGCGGACGAAAAACAGCCGATCGGCCAGCGTCGAGAGCGACAGGTGGCCGACGGCGTCCCACGCGAGGAGGACGACGCCGAGTGCGACGAGCGGATACCACGCGACGCTCGGAACCCGTCGCGTCTCGACGTCGCGCCATGCTGCCCACCCCAACACCGGAACGACGAGGAGTCGGAGCAGGTCGGGTACGGTGGCGAACATACAGGCGAACTGACCCGGGGGGAGTTATCGTTTTGGTATCCTGAAAGTCGAGAAACACGACCGGAGAGGTTTTGGGAGAGAATGTCTCACCCACGGGGCCCCCGAGAACCGCGTCGCCGACGAGACGTCTCCTACGGCCGAAAGAAAGTGTCCGAGTGGAGCCTCAGATGACGCGGTTCTGGAGGTAGTCGAGGTGCTTGGCGTTGTAGACGATTTTGACCTCGTCGGTCTCCGGCGACCCGATGCAGGTCAGCCGGACGTTTTTCTCGGAGACTTCCTCGTCCGAGAGAATCTGCTGCATGTCCATCTCGATGTCGCCTTCCTTGACGATGGCCGCGCAGTTCGCGCAGGCACCGGCGCGGCACGAGAAGGGCCAGTCGTAGCCCTGCGCCTCGGCGGCTTCGAGAATGTATTCGCCCTGGTTGACTTCGAGGGAACCGTAGTCCTCGTCGTCGAGACCAGCGTCTGCAGCGTTGTCGAAGAGGTCGTCGTCGTCCATGTCCCAGCCGTTGTCGTCGAGTACTTCGTAGTTGAGGTATTCTACCGTGGGCATCAGCACACGGTTCGGAAGCCACACCATTAGACTTTGCTGTTCCTCTCGCCGTGTGATAGTAAATTCCCACGCCGTCGGCGGACGTGCGCGCGCGCCGTCCGACCGAACCGGGTCAAAGCGAGGTGACCGCAAACAGCGCGTACGACGCCGCAGCCGAAAGCGAGGGGGTCAAGAGCCAAAAGAAGATGACCCGGCCGGTGGTCCCGGGGTCGAAGAGATTCCGGCCCGCGAGGTCGGTTTCGGACTCCTCGCCGACTCGCGGGACGTTCTCGTCGGTCTCCGTGGTGAGTGCGTTGACGGACATCCCCGGCGACTTCCCGCCGAGGGCTTGGCCGATGGTGACGGTGCGAGTCGCGCGTCCCCATCCGAGGCCGACGATGCACATCGTCGCCGAGACGGCGAGACTCGCCGGGATACCCAACCACGACAGCATCGCGATGAGCGACGCGGACACCGTCTCGACGATGAGTGCGGCGAGAATCGGCAGTTCCGTCAGGTCGTTGCCGACGGTGTCGAGCGTCCGCCGGGCGATGGTGAACGCGCCGAGGCCGATGGTGGCCGACGCGAGCAGAATCGCCGCGTCGATGCCGACCGCCCCGTTACCGACGAGTGGCGCGACGGCGTTTGCGGCGTTCGACGCCCCGGCGGAGAACGCCATGTAACAGGCGATGACGACGACGAGCACGATGCTACCGAACTCTCGAATCGTCGTGTTGGGGCCGAACGCGGGGCGGGGAATCGCACCCGACCGGTCCACCGTCAGTAGCGCGCCTGGCGACTGGTCGAGTTTCAGTTTGGCGTCGAGGTACGGGTAGATGTATCGTCCGACGACGGCGCAGATCCAGAAGGCGATGACGGGTGCGACGATCCACCACGAGATGATTTCGAGCATGACCGCCGCGTCGAGCGTTCCGGTTGCGACGCCGAGTCCGGCGATGGCGCCGACGGCGGTCATGGACGTGGAGGCCGGGACACCGAACGTGTTCGAGATGAGAAGCGCCAGTCCGACGAAAAAGAGGACGGCGACGCTGGCTCCGAGCGTGAACTGGTCTTCCGGAACTATCTGCCCGCCCATCGTCTCGATGACGTTCCGCCCGGCGGTCCACGCCCCGAGGAACGCGAACCCGGTCATCAACGCCGCGGCGGTGAGTTTCGAGACGATGTCGCTGCCGACCGCC
Organism: Halopelagius inordinatus; assembly: GCF_900113245.1. Classification (NCBI taxonomy): domain Archaea; kingdom Methanobacteriati; phylum Methanobacteriota; class Halobacteria; order Halobacteriales; family Haloferacaceae; genus Halopelagius; species Halopelagius inordinatus. The sequence continues at coordinate 30,200 of NZ_FOOQ01000008.1, read as the reverse complement.
GGGCCGAACGCGACACCGGTCGAAGAACCGCCGATGTTGAATCCGACGAACGCGGCGACTACGAGACCGATAACGAGGAGTACTTCGACCACGGAACGACGTTCGGCGGTCGCGTGGATAAAGCCTCATCATCCGGCGTCGAGACCGGCGCGTTCGGCCGCCCGCGGACCGGTCGGGCGTCAGACGCCGACCGCCGGGCCGAAAAGCGAGAACACGAGATACGCGCCGACGGTGGCGGCAAACGGGACGAGGTTCTGCATGAAGACGACGCGGGCCGTCGCCCGCGGCCGAAACAGCGAGTCCGTCTCGAGGCCGGGTTCGGCGGCCACGTCCGCGGGCGGGTCGGTGAGGTCCGCCGCCGGGTTCGTCGGGTCGGGTCTGCGGGTGGTCGCGCGCCCCCACCCGAGGCCGACGATGCACATCGTGGCGATGACGACGAAACTCGCCGGGATGCCGAGCCAAGAGAGGAACGTGACGACCGTCGCACTCACCGACGCGACGACGAGGGCGGCGGTGAGAGGCAGTTCGGTCAGGTCGTTGCCCATCGTCTCCAACGTCCTGCGAGCGATGGTTACCGCGCCGACGGCGATGGCACCGCCCGCCAACAGGATGCCCGCGTCCATCGACAGCGACCCGTTGCCGACGAGTGGCGCGACGGCGTTTGCGACGTTCGACGCCCCGGCGGAGAACGCCATGTAACAGGCGATGCCGACGACGAGGACCGAGCCGACGAGTTCGCGGCGCGTCGTCCCCTCGGCGAGTGCGGGTCGCGGGACGAGGCCGTCGCGGCGGAGACGAAGGAGGCCGCCCTCGGAGCGGTCGATTGCGACCCACGCGGCGACGTCGTCGTACCAGTAGCGTCCGACGACGGCGCTGACCCAGAAGCCGAGGATTGGCGCGACTAACCACCACGAGACGATCTCCATCGCCAAATCGACCGCGAGACGGTCGGTCGCCACCCCGTATCCGGCGACGGCCCCGACAGCGGTCATCGAGGTGGATGCGGGGACGCCGAAGACGTTCGAGGCGAACAGGGCGAACCCGACGAAAAGCAGGACGACGACGCTCGCCGTCGCCGAGAAGGGGTCGCCCGTGACGAGGTCGGAACCGAGCGTCGTGACCACTCTGCGCCCGACGGTCCACCCGCCGAGGAGGGCGAAAATCCCCATGAGAACGCCGGCCCCGACTTTGGAGACGGTACCGCTGCCGACGGCGGGACCGAAGGCGACGCCGGTGTTCGACCCGCCGATGTTGAATCCGACGAACGCCGCGACGACGAGTCCGACTACGAGGAGCGAATCGACCACGGTCTGACTGCGCGGGCGGGTGCGTTAAATCACCCGCTACCCTCAGTTCGACGCCGACTCGATGGCCTGCCGCAAGTCGGCGACGATGTCGTCGGCGTCCTCGATACCGACAGAGAGACGGACCATGTCGGGCGTGACGCCCGCCGCAGCCTGTTCGTCTTCTGTGAGTTGCTGGTGCGTCGTCGAGGCGGGGTGGATGACGAGCGTCTTCGCGTCGCCGACGTTCGCCAGTAGCGACGCGAGTTCCACGTTGTTGACCGTCGCCTTCGCCGCCTCGTATCCTTCCGCCAGACCGAACGTTATCATGCCGCCGTAGCCCCCGTCTAAGTACTTCGAGGCCTCCTCGTGCGTCTCGTGGCTCTCCAAGCCGGGGTAGTTGACCCACGAGACGGCGTCGTGGTCGTCTAAGAACTCCGCGACGGTCTGTGCGTTCTCGCAGTGGCGGTCCATCCGCATCGGGAGCGATTCCAGTTTCTCTATCGTCGTCCACGCGTCGAACGGCGACTGGGCGTTGCCCAAGTCCCGCAGTCCGCGGGCGATGGCGGCGTAGGTGAACGCCGCGTCGCCGAACCGTTCGGAGAAGTTCACGCCGTGGTAGGCGGGGTTGTCCTGCGCTATCTCGGGATACTTCTCGGCGTGGTCGGCCCACGGGAACGTCCCGCCGTCGACGAGGACGCCGCCGATGGTCGTCCCCGCGCCGTGAATCCACTTCGTCGTGGAGTTCCACACGAGGTCCGCGCCGTGTTCGATGGGTCGGCAGAGATACGGCGTCGCGAAGGTGTTGTCGACGAACAGGGGGACGCCGTTGTCGTGGGCGATGTCGGCGATTCGCTCTATGTCCGGCGTCACCAACGCGGGGTTCCCGATGGTTTCGAGGTGGACGTAGGCGGTGTCGTCGTCGATGGCCTCCTCGTAGGCGTCGTAGTCGAGCGTATCGACGAACTTCGTCGTCACGCCGCGCCGTTCGACGGTGTGGGTCAGGTAGGTGTACGTCCCGCCGTACAGCGACGACGCGGAGACGACGTTGTCGCCCGCCGACGCGAGCAGGAAGTTCGCCAGGTCGAACGCCGCCATCCCCGACGCCGTCGCCGCCGCGCCGATACCGCCTTCGAGAGAGGCGAGGCGTTCTTGCAGCATCGCGATGGTCGGGTTCATCAACCGCGAGTAGATGTAGCCCTCGCTCTCTAAGGCGAACTGGCTGGCCGCGTCGTCGGCGTCGTCGAAGACGTACGACGTGGTCTGGTAGATTGGCGGTGCGCGCGCGCCCGTCGCCGAGTCGGGTTCCTGTCCGGCGTGCAGACTTCGCGTGTCGAATCCGAGCGTCCTCTCCTCGTCGTTCCCGTCTGACATACCGAACTGGTTAGTCTTACCCCGTGGTAAATACCCCCGTCGTTACAAAATACGCCGGGGTCCGCGAGCAATCGACTCTCGCCGCGAAATCAGTTCGGTCGTCCGTCGATACGACGGAAATTCGCACTCAGACGGCGTGCGTCTCCGCGACGGACGCGCCCGCAAACAGGAGAACGAGACCCACCGCGCCGACGCCGAGTCCGAGTCCGAATCGGGTGAGCGTCGTGAAAAGCGGTGCGGCGAGGGTGACGACGGCGACGACGAGCAACAGGCCGCCGAACGAGACGCCGACGGTTCGTGCGCCCAGTCCGTCGGGGATGAGGGCCACGTACGTCGCACCGAGAGCGACGACGAGGGACGCGCCGCCCGCGGCGAGAACGGCGTCGGCGGGGACAGTCTCCGCGAGCAAGATGTACGCGACGTAGTAAGCCGGTACCGCGGCCGCGAGCGCCGCGATTCGACCGGCGAGTCGGAGCGTAGACATACCCGAGTCGTCGTCCGAGACGGACAAATTCCTTCGGGTCGGAGGCGAGAACTCGGCCGGTCGTCGGGGGTCAGCACCGCCGCGAGGAGCAGAACGACGGCGTCACCCCGAAAACAGACTGTTGTGGACGGGCGCGAACTGCTGGCCGTCGTCTCCCTCCGCTTCCTCGTCGGTGTCGTGAATCGACCGACCCGAGATACCCGTATCGAGGAAGTCACGGAGGGGCGGGCCGACCTTCTCCGGTTCCACGAGGAACGCGTCGTGGCCGTGGTCGGATTCGACGACGTGGTGGGCGACGGGCACCTCGGCGTCGCGGAACGACTCCGCGAGGGCTTCCGATTGCTCGGTGGTGAAGTGCCAATCGCCGGTGAAGGACATCAACAGCGTCTGGCCCTCGTAGGCGGCGACGGCGTGCGTGTCGTCCTCGTACCCCTCCGAGAGGTCGTAGTCGTCCATCGCGCGGGTGAGATAGAGGTAGGAGTTGGCGTCGAACCGTTCGACGAACTTCTCGGCTTGGTAGTCGAGGTACGACTCCACGTCGCGGTACGGGAAGAAAGAGGCCGCGGGGTCCGCGGGGAACGTGTCCCGCGTGGCGTCGCGTCCGGCGGCGCGGCGGCCGAACTTCTGCTCCATCGACGACTTCGAGAGATACATCACGTGCCCGAGTTGCCGCGCGAGGGCGAGGCCGTTTTTCGGTCCCTGCGCGCCGTCGGAGGGGTTCCGAGACTCGTCGCCCTCGCCGCGTTGCTCGTCGATGTCGTAGTAGTCGCCGCCGTTCCAGCCGGGGTCCGTGGTGATGGCGCGGCGGGCGATGGCGTCGAGAGCGAGACACTGCGGGTCGAGGCGGGGCGCGGCGGCGACGGAGGCGACGCGGCGGACGTCGTCGGGGTAGCGCTTCGCCCAGTCGAGGGCGTTCATGCCGCCGACGCTCCCGCCGACGACGGCGTGCAGGCGGCCGACGCCGAGTTCGTCCAACAGGAGTCGCTGGGACCGGGTCCAGTCGCCGACGGTGACGGGCGGGAAGTCGGTGCCGTACGGGTCGCCGTCGGGGCCGTCGCTCGGCGGGCCGGAGGTGCCGTAACACGACCCGGGGACGTTCGCGCAGACGACGAAGTAGTCGTTCGTGTCGATCGCCTTCCCCGGGCCGACGATGTCGTTCCACCACGCGCGGGCCTGTCCGGTCGTCTCGGAGCCGTAGCCCGCGACGTTCTGACTGCCGGTGAGGGCGTGACAGACGAGGACGGCGTTGTCACCGTCGAACTCGCCGTAGGACTCGTAGGCGACGCGGAGGTTCGGTATCTCCTCGCCGCACTCGAAGTCGAACGTCCCCACGTCGACGGTTCCGCTGTCGGTCTTCATCTCGTGGCGTCCTCCGTCGCGCGTCGGATGGCCCCGTCCAAGTCCGCGATGACGTCGCTCGCGTCCTCGATACCGACGGAGAGGCGAAGCAGGTCCGGGCCGACGCCCGCGGCGCGTTGTTCGTCGGCGCTCAACTGCGCGTGGGTGGTGGAGGCGGGGTGGATGATGAGCGTCTTCGCGTCGCCGATGTTCGCGAGGAAGGAGGCGAGTTCGACGTTCTCGCAGGTGGCTTTCGCCGCCTCGAACCCGGCTTCGAGGCCGAACGTCACCATGCCGCCGAACCCACCGGCGGACGTTCCGTCCGCCGAGGTCTCACTCGCTTCGCTCGCGGGACCGTGGTCGAGATACTTCGAGGCGTTCTCGTGGGTCTCGTGGTCCTCGAACCCGGGGTACGACACCCACGCCACGTCGTCGTGGTCGCGGAGGAACGTCGCCACCTCGCGGGCGTTCTCGCAGTGTTTCTCCATCCGAAGCGGGAGCGTTTCGAGCCCCTGAATCGTCTGCCACGCGTCGAACGGCGACTGTTGGCTGCCGAGCGTTCTGAGCGAACGCTGGCGGGCGGCGACGGCGAACGCCCGGTCGCCGAACCGTTCGACGAAGTTCACGCCGAACGCCGGGTTCTCGCCGGAGAGTTCGTCGTAGTCGGCGTGTTCCCACGGGAACGCGCCGCCGTCGACGAGGACGCCGCCGACGGTGGTGCCGGAACCGTGAATCCACTTCGTCGTCGACTCCCAGACGATGTCCGCGCCGTGTTCGATGGGTCGGCAGAGATACGGCGTCGCGAAGGTGTTGTCGACGACCAAGGGCGCTTTCGCCTCGTGTGCGATGTCGGCCAGACGCTCGAAGTCGGGCGTCTTCAGCGAGGGGTTCGCGATGGTCTCGGCGTGGACGAACGCGGTGCGTTCGTCTACCGCGTCCGCGTAGGCGTCGTAATCGAGGGTGTCCACGACGCGGATGTCCACGCCGCGTCGAGTCGCCATCTTGGTGAAGTACGTGGAGGTGCCGCCGTACATATCGGCGCTCGCGACGATGTTGTCGCCCGCGCGAGCGAGGATGCTCGTCGCGGCGTCGAGTGCGGCCATCCCGGACGCGGTGGCGACTGCCCCGGCGCCCGCCTCCAACGCCGCCAACCTGTCTTCGAGGACGCGCGTCGTCGGGTTCGAGATGCGGGAGTAGACGTCGCCCTCGGCGTCGAGAGCGTACAGGTCCGCGGCGTGGTCCGCGTCCTCGAACGCGTATGAGGTGGTCTGATAGAGGGGCGGGGCGCGGGCACCCGTCGCCGAGTCCGGTTTCTGCCCGGCGTGCAGACTCCGGGTGTGGAAACCGTCGTTCATGTATCACACGCATATTACCGCGTCGTCTTATAACCGGCGGTTACGGCATCCGGCGAATCTGTCGAGGCGACAAACCCGGACCGGAGTCGCACCGAAGTGCTTTTTTCGCACTACGGCCCTCTCGGACGCATGCCGAAGGGGTCCGGTGAGACGGACGTGCGCATCGGTATCGCGTACGACGCCACGGTGTACGACCGAATCCGCGGGGGAGACGCAGACCCGCCGACGAGCGTTTGCCTCGTCGTCGGGGGACGGGAGGTGGGGCGCGGGAGAGACCACCTCCGGTGGCATCTCGGTCAACTGATGTCCGCGGCGTCGGCCCTCCTCGACGGCGAGTCGGCGGTCGTCGAGTTCTTCGAGGAGAGCGAGGAGTTCCGCTTCGAACCCGACGGCGACGCCGTCGAGACGTGGTTCGCCTCCGACCCCGGACCCGAGAAACCGGAGTTGACGTACCCCGACGGAACGGTCCCGGACGCCGTCGGCGACGACGCGGCGACCGAACCGGACCGCTCCGAACGGGTGCTCGCGGACCGGCGCGCACTCGTCGCCGAGATTCTCTCGGTCGTCGAGACGTTCTGCGACGCGGTGGCCGAGACGAACCCGACCCTCGCAGAGAGCGTCGCCGACCTCCGCGCGGAGACGCAGTCGCTCCACCTCGCCGCCGCGGAGTTCGACGCGTGGGGCCTCCCCGTTCGCCTCCTCGATACGGTCGCCGAACCGGGTTCGGCGGCCCGCGAGACGCGGGGCGGAAACGTCGCCGCGACGCCCGACGAGAGCCGAGAGCGCCGCCGGACCCTCGTCACGTCCGGGGGCGCGAGAGTCGGCGTCTACGACCCGGACGGACGCGCTGAGGCCGCCGAAAGAGGGTCGCGCGCCGTCGCGCGAATCTGGCTCGCAGAGCCGACGGTCGGCAGCGCCGTTGGCGAGGCGGACCGGCGGGCGACGCTCTCGGACGTGAGCGTCGGCATCGACTCCGGCGCAGAGGCCTTCGAGTGGAGCGGAACCCGCTTTCGCGGCGAGGTGGTCTCGGTCGCCGACGGCCGCGCGATACTCGACGTGGGCGAGGGAACCGTCGCGTTCGACCCGAGCGACCTCCCGACGGTCGCCGTCGGCGACAGACTCACCGTCCGCGCCGGACGGACGGACCTCCGCGGTCTCGACGTGGTGACTGGGCCGTCGGCCGGAGACTGGTCGGAGGACCGCCTCCGGGGGGCGCTATCGGACCGCGAGAACCGCGCCGACGCGGCGGCGGAACTCGCCCGACGCGGCGTTCGGTCGGCGGTGCCCGCCCTCGTCGAGGCGTTGGACGACCCGCTCTCGGCGTCGGACCGGCGAGCGGTCGTCCGCGCACTCGACGTTCTCTCGGACCCCAGAGCGGTCGACGCCCTCGTCGCCAGACTCGCGGACGACGACGAGGCGGTTCGGCGGGCCGCCGCGACGGCCCTCTCGACCATCGGCGACCCCGACGCACTCGACGCTCTCTTCGACGCCGCGAGCGCCGAGACGGACGGGGCGACGAGAGACGCCGTCGTCCGCGCGGCGCGCGAGGTGGACCCGACGGCGGCGATGGACCGCTTTGCGGACGTGCTCCGAACGAGCGACGACCCGAGACTCAGAGAGACTGTGGTGCGCGTCCTCCGCGTCACCGACGGGGACCGCGCGCACGAACTCGTCGTCGAAGCGTTGGGCGACGACGACCCGTCGGTGGTCCGCGAGGCCATCTCGGTGGTCCGCTGGGACGACGACGAACGCGCCGTCCCGGGACTGCTCCGGCGGTTGACCGACGACGACCCCGACGTCCGACAGGAGGCCGCCGGGGCGTTCGCCGAACTCGGCGCGCGGGCCGAACACTTCCAAGACGGCGCGGAACTGTCCGAGGCGACGCGGGAACGCGTGGTGGAGGCGCTCATCCGGCGATTGGACGACCCCGTCTCCGCCGTCCGGTCGTGGGCGATGGAAGCGCTCGGCGCGCAGGCGCATCCGAACGCGGTCGGTCCGCTCTGTGCGGCGTACGGCGAGGAGTCCGAACTCCGGTGGAACGCCGTCGCGGCACTCGGCCGCATCGGCGACCCGAGAGCGATTCCGACGGTGGTCGCCGCCCTCGACGACGACGACCCGAGCGTCCGACGGCGGGCGTGTCGCGCGAGCGCGAGACTCGAAACGACGGCGGCGACGTCACCGCTCTGTGACCGCGCGACGACGGACCCGAGCGCCGACGTTCGCCGCGAGGCCATCGACGCTCTCGGACGTCTGGGCGAGGCGGACGCGCGCGTCGTGACGGCGATGGAGTCGGTGTTGGGCGACGCTCCGACGCCGCTTCGCCGCGCGGCGGTGACCGCACTCGGCCGCCTGGGCGGGCCGAAGGCGCGCCGACTGCTCCGCGAGGCGGCGGAGAACGACCCGAGCGAGTCCGTCCGCGAACGGGCGAAGACCGGACTGGAGTAGCGACGGGGTTCGACGAACCGGACCGACCCCCCGCCAACGGTGGGTTTTACCCCCCGGAGCGTCCACCGGCGAACGATGAGCGAGCAGTCGTCCGGCGACGTAGACGGACAGACGGCGTACGCCGACGCGGACAATCCGTACCTCACCGACCCCGATACGGACTTCGAACCGGTCGAGAGCCTCTCGCGCGAGGCGGCGGCGACGCAGGCGGCGAGGCTTCGCGCCGCCGTGCGCGAACACGACTACCGATACTACGTCGCGGCCACCCCTCTCGTGGCCGACCGGACGTACGACGAACTGTTCTCCCGCCTGCGGGAACTCGAAGCCGAGTTCGGCTTCGACGACGAGGCGAGTCCGACGCGGCGCGTCGGCGGCGAACCCCTCGACGAACTGGAGACGGTCGAACACGTCACGCCGATGCTCTCTATCGACCACTCCGTCGATGCAGACGACGTCCGCGAGTTCGACCGGCGGGTCCGAGACGAGGTGGGCGACGCCGCGTACGTCTGCGAACCGAAGTTCGACGGCCTCTCTCTGGAAGTCGTCTACCGCGACGGCGAGTTCGAACGGGCGGCCACCCGCGGCGACGGCGTCCGCGGCGACGACGTGTCGCGACAGGTCCGAACCATCCGGTCCGTGCCGTTGACGCTCCGCGGTGACGCCCCCGACTTCCTCGCGGTTCGCGGCGAGGTGTACATGCCGCGCGACGCCTTCCGCGAACACAACCGAGCGCGGGTCGAATCGGGAGAGGAACCGTTCGCCAACCCGCGGAACGCCGCCGTGGGGACGCTTCGCCAACTCGACCCCTCGGTCACCGCGGACCGACCGCTCTCCGTGTTCTTCTACGACGTCCTCGACGCGTCGGCGGTTCCGGAGACGCAGTGGGAGACGCTCTCGCGACTCGACGCGTGGGGACTCCCGACGAACGAACGGGTCGAACGCGTCGAGGACGTCGCGGACGCAATCGACTACCGAGACGGACTGTTGGCCGACCGGGAGAGCCTGAACTACGAGATAGACGGGACGGTGCTGAAGGTGGACGCCCGCGAGAAGAGAGACCGACTCGGCGCGACGAGTCGGGCCGTTCGCTGGGCGTTCGCCTACAAGTTCCCCGCTCGGTCCGAAGTGACGACGGTCACGGACGTGGTGGTGCAGGTGGGTCGAACGGGCCGTCTCACCCCCGTCGCGTTGCTGGACCCGGTGGACGTCGGCGGCGTCACCGTCTCGCGGGCGTCGCTACACAACCCAGAGGAGATAGCCCGCCTCGGCGTGAACGTCGGCGACGAGGTGCGGGTCCGACGCGCGGGCGACGTCATCCCCGACGTGGCCGAAGTCGTCGAGAAGCGCGCCGACGGAACCTACGAGTTCCCCGAGGAGTGTCCCGTCTGCGGCAGTCCGGTCGAACGGGACGGCCCCATCGCCTACTGTACCGGCGGACTGCAGTGCGACGCGCAACTGGTCCGCGCCGTCGGTCACTACGCGAGCAGAGGCGCACTCGACATCGAGGGACTGGGCGAGGAGCGCGTCGAACAACTCGTCGAGGCGGGTCTGGTGTCTGAACTGGCGGACCTCTACCGCCTCGACGCCGCGGAACTGGCCGAACTCGACGGGTGGGGAAAAAAGAGCGCGGAGAACCTCGTCTCGGAGATAGCCGACGCTCGGACGCCGACGCTCTCGGACTTTCTCACCGCCCTCGGCGTCCCCGACGTCGGCGCGGCGACGGCGCGGAACCTCGCCCGCGAGTTCGGCGCGTTGGACGGCGTGATGGACGCGACGGAGGAGGAACTCCGCGCGGTGGACGACGTGGGACCGACCGTCGCAGAGCGGATACGCGACTTCTTCGGCAACGAGAAGAACCGCGACGCCGTCGAGGCTCTCCTCGACGCGGGCGTCGAACCGGAGGCGACGGCGACCGAATCGGACGGCGGCGACGAACTGGCGGGACTCACGTTCGTGTTCACCGGGTCGCTGTCCGTGACGAGAACGGAGGCACAGGAGGTGGTCGAACGCCACGGCGCGACTGCGACGGGGAGCGTCTCGGGCAACACGGACTACCTCGTCGTCGGCGAGGATGCGGGGCGGACGAAGCGAGACGACGCCGACGAGAACGACGTGCCCGAACTGGACGAAGAAGAGTTCGCCGCGTTCCTGGCCGAACGGGAAATCGACTACCCGCCGGAGTGAGGCGGCGGTTCACGGAGGAGGCGGTCGGTTCCACGCCCCTTCTCTTCGGTTCGGCGAGCGTCCGTCGGTAGCGACTTCGAGAAGCGTTTCAGTCGTATCGACCGTCCGCGAGCGAAGCGAGCGGTTCACCGCCGAAATCGCGGCCAAAGGCCGCTCGTCGGCGGCCCTTTTTGTCGCCAGAACGCGCAGCGTTCTGGCTGAATAGCCAGAAATCGGAGATTTCTGGCGATGGTCCAGATTTTTGCGAGGAGGGCGAGACGGCAGAGCCGTCTCGCTTCCGCACGGGCGACTTGCAGGTCGCCCGTGGAGAGCGGTCGCGCGGAGCGCGACCCGACGAAGTAAAAAGGTGGGTGTCAGAGGTCCTGTCTCTCGAAGACGAGGTAGCCGAGAGCGACCGGGACCACGATCCACGCCAACAGGACGAGCATCAGGAACCACCCGGTGAAGTAAAACGGCATGCTCTCTTGGAACAGTGGGCCGAGAACGGCCTGTTCGCCGAAGGCCGCCGAGACGAGACGCGCCTGCTCGGCACCGTAGTACACCTGCGCAGCGAGCGTCTCGTACGTCTTCAGCGGGTTGACGTACTTCAGGAACAGGCCGATTTTAACCCGCGTGAGATTTTCGAGAGGCGAGAGGAAGGGGGCCTCCGTCGCAGCGTAGTTGAGGAGTTTCGGGATACCCTCCGCGATCGACGACCAGAGGATGCCGAAGATGAGGTAGAGACCGAGCGTCGCCAACGTCGCCTCCCGTCCGGAGTCGGCAGCGGCGGAGATGCCGAGGCCGATGGAGACGAAGGCGACGCCGAGGAGGACGGTCAAAGCGACGTGCGGGACGAACGCGCCGTAATCGACCGTGGTTCCGGTCGCTACGAAGCCGACGAAGGCGGCGAGAAAGCCCGCGAGCAAGGCGACGGCGACGACGGCGCTCCGACCGAGGAGTTTGCCGACGACGACGTCACGCCGCGAGTTCGGAAGCGAGAGCATCAGCTTCAGAGAGCCCGACTCGCGTTCGTCGATGACAGCGCCGTAGGACGTAGAGAGACCGATGAACCCGAGGATGAGTGCCAGCAGACCGGGGAACGAGAGGCTGAAGACGCCGAGGTTCGCGAAGAAGCCGAACAGGTTCGACGCGTCCCGCGCCCCCGGAGGGAGGAGTAGACCGAAGAACAGGGCGGTGGCCCCGCCGACGAAGAGCACGAAGAACGCCGTCGCGCCGAACAGCCACCGCGACCGGATGGCGTCTTGGAAGTCCTTTCGCGCGACTGCGCGCCACGTCATGCGCGAACCTCCGCGCCGTCGGCCGTCTCGTCGTCTTGTCCGGTGTAGGCGAGAAAGAGGTCTTCGAGCGACGCCTCGCGCGTCTCGAAGTCGGTCACTTCGACGCCTTGGGATTCCAGTTCGCCGATGACGGCCGTCTTCGCGTCGCTGTCACAGGAGACCAAGAGCGTCTCGCCGTCGGTGGAGACCGAACTGACGCCGTCGAGGGCGGTGAGAGCGTCGGTGTCGGGGATGGCATCGCCCGCGGTGGTGACCCGGAGCGTCGACTCCGTTCCGACCGCCTCGCGAAGCCCCTCGATGGTGTCTTCTGCGACGAGTTCGCCTTCGCGCATGATGCCGACGCGGTCGCAGACGGCTTCGACCTGTTCGAGGACGTGACTGGAGAAAAACACCGTCGTACCGCGTTCGGCCTCCTCCGAGACGATGTCGCGCATCTCCTTCGCTCCGGCGGGGTCGAGACCCGAGGAGGGTTCGTCCAACACGAGGAGGTCGGGGTCGCCGACGAGAGCCATCCCGAGAGCGAGGCGTTGCCGCATCCCCTTCGAGTACCCCCCGGCCTTCCTGTCCGCCGCGTCGGCGATGCCGACGCGTTCGAGGACGGCGTCCGGGTCGGCTTCGACTTCCTTCGAGTCTATCGCGAACTCTATGTGCGCCCGACCGGTGAGGCGGTCGTAGACGTCGAACCCCTCGGGGAGGACGCCCGTGCGCGACCTGACCGCGACGCTCTCGGCGTGAGCGTCGTGTCCGAGGACGCGAACCGTCCCCTCCGTCGCGCGGACGAAGTCCAAGAGGACGTTGATAGTGGTCGATTTTCCCGCTCCGTTCGGCCCGAGAAAGCCGAATACCTCCCCTTCTTCGACCGTGAGAGAGAGATCAGAGACGGCGGTGACGTCTTCGTACCGCTTCGTCACCCCGTGTAGTTCGATGGCGGCCATGCCCGAGGGTAGTCAGGTCATCCGATAAAGGGTTTGGTGCAAAAATCAGGGCTGAGACTCGGCTATCGACCGCCGGTCGGCGGGTTTCGTCAACTCGATATCACTACTCGGCGGTCTGTATCGAAGCGAGTGGTTCACCGACGGAGCCGTCTTCGACGGCGGAGTCGGATTTTTTTGTCGCCAGAACGCTTCGCGTCTCGTTAGCCAATCAGAACGCTCCGCGTTCTGATGACGGTGAGTGGTCGCGCTCCGCGCGACCCGAACCGGAAAAAGGTGGGATTACACTTCGTCGTCCGGGTCGTGTTTCTCCCGCATCCGGGCCACCTCCGCGGCGTACCGTTCGCGCGTCTCGTCGTCCGTCACCTCGTCTAAGTCCGCCGCCGCTATCGCCGTGGCGGCGGTGGGGGCGACGCCGCGTTGGTTCATCACCGTCGCGGACAGTTCCTTCCGTCGGGCGCGTTCGCCGTCGGGAGTCGCGTACACCATGACGATGAGGCCGCGGTCGTCGTACGAGCGTTCGACCAACCACGCGCGGACGGTGTCGTCGTCCTCTGAATCCGCCATGCGTCGGCGTTCGGCCAGACGCCGCTTGTAGCTACCGACCGACGGCGACGTGTTGGAACCCCTGAACGACCCGACACGGGTGCGCAAAAACTAAACGTCGACCGGGATAGACAGACAGCAAATGGTCCCCTCCACAGCCGAAAGTCCCCACAGACTGCTCGCGGCCGACAGGCGGCGCGACGTCCTCGCGGTTCTGGCCGACTCGGACCGTCCGTTGACGCGGCGGGAACTCGCTCGTCGCGTGGTCACGCGGACGAGAGACGACGGGGCGTCCCCGGACGACCACTCCGACCGACCGGTCGACGAGGCGGAGGTAGCCCTCCACCACCGCCACCTTCCGCCGTTACTCGACGCGGGCGTGGTCGCGAAACGCGAGAACGACCGATTCGCCGCGACGGAGGCGGGGCGTGGCCTCCACCGGGCCGAACGCGCGTTCAGGGCGGCCCTCGGCGACGCCGCGGGAGACGGCCGGACGGGCCGCCAGATGCGGTCCGACGACGTCGAGGAACTCGGGTCGTCGGTCCGTCGAAACCCCGACCGGTGACCGGGCCGTCGCGGGCGACGGCGCGGGCGAACGCCTCGTCCCGCCGAGACGCCTCGCGTCAGCCTCAAAGCCCGTCGGAACGTACCGCAGAGTAGATGGACCGAAGTCGCGTCAGAACGCGCGCGAACGACCTCCCGACGGAGCCGGGGGTCTACCAGTTCTACGAGGACGACACCGTCCTCTACGTCGGAAAGGCCGTGAACGTCCGCGACAGGGTGCGGTCGTACGCCGACCCCCGCGGGGCGCGAATCGGCCAGATGGTCGAACGCGCCGACCGGATCGACTTCGCCGTCACCGACACCGAGACGCAGGCGCTTCTCCTCGAAGCGAACCTGATAAAGCGTCACCAACCGCGGTACAACGTCCGCCTGAAGGACGACAAGTCGTATCCGCTCGTCCAGTTGACGGACCACCCCGTGCCGCGAATCGAGGTGACCCGAGACCCCCAAGAGGGCGCGACGGTGTTCGGCCCGTTCACCGACAAGGGAAGAGTCGAGACGGTGGTGAAAGCCCTCCGAGAGACGTACGGCGTCCGCGGGTGTTCGGACCACAAGTACGCGAACCGCGCGAGGCCGTGTCTCGACTACGAGATGGGTCTCTGTACCGCCCCCTGTACGGGCGAGATTTCGGAGGCGGACTACCGCGAGGACGTGTCCTCGGTCGTCCGGTTCTTCGAGGGCGAGACGGGTATCCTCGCGGACCCCCTGCGCCGGGCGATGGAATCCGCAGCACAGGAGGAAAACTTCGAACGCGCGGCGAACCTGCGCGACAAACTCGACGCGGTCGAGTCGTTTCACGGCGCGGGCGAGGAGGCGGTGGCCGCGCGGACGGACGAACGCGCCGTGGACGTTCTCGGCGTCGCAGTCGAGGGCGACTCGGCGACGGTGGCCCGCCTGCACAGCGAACGTGGGCAACTCGTCGACCGGTCGAGCCACCGCCTCGACGCGCCCGAGGGCGGGGACAGAAGCGCCGCCGTCCTCTCGGCGTTTCTCACGCAGTACTACGCCGAACGGACGCTACCGGACGCCGTCTTGCTCTCGGAACGCCCCGACGACGACGACGTGACGGCGTGGTTGAACGCCGAGGGCGTCTCCGTCCGGGTTCCGGGGGCCGGACGCGAGGCGAAACTGGTCGAACTCGCGCTGAAGAACGCCAGACGCGGGCCGAATCGAAACGACGAACTCGGCGCACTCGCGGACGCACTCGGGCTCTCGTCGGTTTCGCGCATCGAGGGGTTCGACGTGAGTCACGCCCAAGGCACCGCCGTCGTCGGAAGCGACGTCTGCTTCGTCGAGGGGTCCGCAGAGAAGTCCGACTACCGCCGAAAGAAACTCCCGGACCGGAACGACGACTACGCGAACATGCGCGAACTCGTCCGCTGGCGGGCCGAACGCGCCGTCTCCGGCCGCGACGACAGGCCGGACCCAGACCTCCTCCTGATAGACGGCGGCGACGGCCAACTCGGCGCGGCACTCGACGCCATCGGGGAAGTCGGATGGGACGTGCCCGCCGTCGCCCTCGCGAAAGAGGAGGAACTCGTCATCACCGAAGACAGGGTGTACGACTGGCCGGCGAACGCGCCGCATCTGCACGTCCTCCAACGCGTGCGCGACGAGGCGCACCGCTTTGCCGTCCAGTACCACCAGACTCTCCGCGACGAGGTGAAGACGGTGTTAGACGACGTGCCGGGCGTCGGCACGAAGACGAGGCGGGCCCTTCTCCGACGGTTCGGGAGCGTCGAGAACGTCCGCGGCGCGTCGGTGAGCGACCTGGCGGACGTGCCGGGTGTCGGCGCGAAGACGGCCGAGACGCTGAAGCAACGGCTGTAACGGCCGGGTTCTTTCCGATTGGTTGCCATCGTGTCAACCAGAAAGTATATGATTCGACTGAATGAATCAACTGCTGTAGCACGCCCTCCAGCCGCCAGCCCTCCATCGCTGCGCCCGAGCGGCGGCTACGCGAACCATGAAAAAGGAACTCCTGATAGCGGCACTGGTAGTGCTGAGCGCGCTACCGGTCGTCGCGGCCCAGACCCAGTCGAACAGTCTCGACGCGCCCGCCGTCGATACGGACGCGGCGGCCCAGACGACGGCCGTCGCCTCCGAATCCGCGGCCGGGTCCGCGTCGAGCGACGACGCGGAGTGGAACTACACGAATCTGTACGTCGATAGCGAGAACGGCTATCTCGACCTGAAACCCGGCGAGAGCGAGGAGTTCTCCGTCGTCGTCGAGAACGAGGAGAACGACTCGGTCACGGTGGACCCGCACCTGTACGTCCCGCCGACGAGTCAGGACGAACTCGACGACTCGTGGGTAGAGATCGACGGCGACACCGACATCGCCGCCGGCGAGGAAGCCGAGTTCACGGTGACGGTATCGGTCCCCGAGGACGCCGAGATAGGCCGTTACAGCGGGATGATAGCGTTCACCGACGAGCGCATCACCTACCCCGGTCGCCCGCCGCGTCCGGTCCACGCGGCCCAGGTCGGCGTCGAAGTCTGGAAGGAGCCGACCGTGCGGATACGCTCGGAGACCTACGTCCGCGGACAGGTCGAGGCCGGCGATAGCATCACGAACGAGATAGTGGTGGAGAACACCGGCGACTCCGCGGTCCCGCTGAGCCCGGAACTCGCGGACGAACGCAGTCACTGCCGCGGGAGCGGGTGCCCGCTGGCGCTCGACCCCTCGTGGGTCGACATCGATGCCCCGAGCGAACTCTCGCCCGGCGAGACGGCGACCGTGAGTATCACGCTATCGCCCCCGGCGGACGCAGAGCGCGGTCGGTACGACACGCAAGTTGACCTCGGTCTGAAGGACCCCGCGCGCGACGAGCGGAACACCCACTGGCAGGAGGTGGACCTCAACTACGTGGTCTGGAGGCAGCCCTCCGAACCGTTCGAGACGAGCGTCGAGGTGAGTGAGCGAGCGGACGACCTCACGCTGACCCTCTCGCCGCGGTCCGCGCATTACTCGACCGGCGCGGACGACGGCGATGCCGCGGCGTTCGACGTGCAGTTCGTGAGTCCGAGCGGAGAGACAGTCGACGCCGAACGCGTCCGCGTGAGCGACAACGGCCACGTCGACCTCGGCCGGAGTCAGCCTCGGGCGACGAACGACGGCGAGTACGCCGTTCGAGACGGCGGCACGGAGTTCGTCTACCGCGTCGACGACCCCGAAGCGGGGACGTGGGACGTGAAGATAACGCCGCACAACGCCATCGGATTCAGCTACGAACTCGTCCGCGAGGAGTCGAGCGACGACGAGACGAGCGAATCGACGGACGGTACCGCCGCCGAGTCGTCGAGCGAGTAATCCGCTCGCGGCGAACCGACGCCGCCACCGCGCCGCGTTTTTCTTCCGGCGGTCCGGTGACGCAGTTCCCGCGGGCGTCGCACGATACCGGAACAACAATTGTTATGTTCTGTCGAGCGCTATCAAGTAGCATGGACGACATATTCGTCGCGCGACTCATGTCTTCACCGGTGCGGTCGGTTTCGCCGGACACGTTAGTGGAGACGGCGGCACAGAGGATGCTCGAAGCGGGAATCGGGTCGGTGGTCGTCACCGACGAGGCAGGACGTCTCGAAGGGATTCTCACCTCGACGGACTTCGTCCGAATCGTCGCCGAACGCCGCCCGAAAGACGAGACGCCAGTCTCCGAGTACATGAGCACGGACGTCGTCGTGACGACGGCGCAAGAACCCATCACCGCCGCGGCGGACACGATGGTCGAACGCGGCGTCCACCACGTCCCCGTCGTCGACGACGACGACACCGTCATCGGGATGATAACGACGACGGACCTCACCGCGTACATCTCTCACGTGGAGAAGCCGACGCCGTCGTGAGGCGGAGAGAGAGAAACGGCGGCCGAAGCGGCCCGGTTACGCTATTTCGTCGTACTGGTCTCGGAGTTTCTCGGCGGCGTCGTCCATCAGACCCTGTTCGTAGTCGTCGAGGTCCCACTCGACGACTTCTTCGACGCCGTCCGAACCGAGTTTGACGGGGACGCCGAAGGCGGTGTCCTCGTACCCGAACTCGCCGTCGAGTTTGATAGAGCCCGGAAGGACCGCACCCGTGTCGCGGAGGACCGCTTCGACCATGTGGGCGACGCCGGTGGCCGGACCCCACTGGGTCGCGCCCTTGCGTTCGATGACGTCCATCGCGGACTCCTGTAGGTCTTCGAGAATCTCGTCGCGTTCGTCGTCGAACGAGGGGTCACGGCCGTCGACGCGGACTTTCGAGAAGACGGGCACCTGCGCGTCGCCGTGTTCGCCGAGGATAGTCGCTTCGACGTTCTTGACGGGCACGTCGAAACGCTGACCGAGAACGTACCGGAAGCGCGCGGAGTCGAGTCGGCCGCCGAAGCCGATGACCTTCTGTCGGTCTCTGTCGCCCGCCTCGTAGAGGTGACGGTTCAGGAGGTCGACCGGGTTCGACGTGGTGATGGAGACGAAGTCGTCGTTGTGTTCCGCGAGCGAAGCGCCGATATCCTCCATGATGGGAGCGTTGTCGCCCGCGAGGTCGGTCCGGGACTGTCCCGGGGACCGCGGGATGCCCGCGGTGATGACGACGACGTCCGACCCGGCGGTGTCCTCGTACCCGCCTTGGTACACCTCCGTGTTGGAGTCGTACGCGACGCCGTGGTTCGTGTCGGCCGCCTGACCGACCGTCTCGTCCTCTTTGTCCGGGATGTCGACGAAGACCAGTTCGTCGGCGATGTCCCGAAGCGCGATGTTGTAGCCCGCGGCAGCGCCGACCGTTCCGGCGGCCCCGACCACGCTAACTTTCGTCATACCACGTAAACGACGCGCCGGATTCCGATTAAACGCTTCGGAACAGCCGCATCTCGCCTTCTCGCGTCGAATTACGGTTCGTCGTTCGTCGAACTCCGGCGGTCCCGGTGGGTTTTTCGACGCACGTCGCCTTCGTAGCGGTATGAGCGACTTCGACAAGGAAGCGGAGCGACAGCGACTCCGCGAGAAGTACGACGACGACGGGCCTCGCCGACAGGAGACGGCTCGGATGAGCGAACTGCTGTTGAAGGGCGCGACGATGACGAACAAACACTGCGACGACTGCGGCGCGCCCGTCTTCCGGTACGACGGACAGGAGTTCTGTCCGAACTGTCAAGGCGGCGAGTCGGCGGACGCCGAAAGCGCCGACGCGGCCGAACCGGCGGCGACGGGCGAAGCGGACGCGTCGGCGACTGCGGGCGGGTCGGCCGAGGCGGTCACGCCCGAGAGCGACCGTCCCGCGAACGGCGAGGCGACGGTGCCGAGCGAACAGGGGTCCGACGTCGACCGAGAGGCGGTCACCAGCACGCGAGCCAGCGACTCGGCGGACGCCGCGGAGCCGTCGGGAGCGTCGCCGTCGGCTTCCTCGTCCTCGCCGACTTCGTCGCCCTCACCGGCCTCGTCGGCCGCGTCCGGTAGGTCGGCGGGCGCCACCGCGACGGACGCGCGAGAGGCCTTGCTCAGAGCGGTGACGACGCACGCGACGCGTGGTGAGACGGCCGACGACCCGCGGCGGGCGCGCGACCATCTCGCCGCCGCGCGAGAGGCCGCCGAAGCGCTCTCCGCGCTCGACCGCTGAATCGGAGGCCGAAAGCGGCGCTCGGCGGTATCGAAGAAACGAGAAAGGGGAAGGTCCGACGACGGGCCGCGCAACGGTGGGGGGGAGTGCGCGGGTGGGCCGACCGGAAGAGGCCGGAGTCGTCGGGTAGTTACGCCGTCTGCGGGCCCAGTATCGGGCCGACGCCGACTGTCGAGGGGTGGTCGTCTTCGTCCTCGGGTTCGTCGACGCTGAAATGCTCGAACGACGTGAACAGGTCGCGTTCTCGGGGGAGTGCGTCGTCGTTCACGTCGAACATCTCGCGGTAGGGGTCTTCGGGGACGTCCGTCTCGTGTTGCGGGGCTCCGTAGAGCGCGCTGTGTCGGAAGTCTACGGAGTCCGAGGGAGAACGGCGGACGGACCGTTCGTCTTCCGCGGAAGAGGTACTCATCTTCGGATTACATGTCTACCGTCTTCCCATATAGCCGTTTCTCCTAAATCGAATAAATATTGCATAAACTCGTTCGATTAATATACTATCCACTACGTCATACAAGTCAAACCGCACAGATGTCCGAAAGAAGACGTGAACGACGAGGCAGGATTACTCGTAATCGGATCCGACAACTTCGCGGATTCGAGACGCCGTCACCTCGCCGACGCCCGGCACGTCGAGCAAGTCGTCTTCGCGCGCGGTCATGACGGCTTCGACGGTGCCGAACTCCGCCAAGAGGTTCTCCGCGGTGACGGGTCCGATGTCGGCGATGGCCGACACGACGTACTCCTGTTGTTCGGTCAGCGTCTTTGCGCTCTTTCCGCCGTGGACGCTCACGGAGCGTTCGCGTTCGGTCTGTTCGCGGGAGGCGATAGTCGAGAGGAGTTCGGCGGTGTCCTCCTCGTCGCGCGTCTGGAGGACGCTCACGTCGAAATCGACCGCGAGAGACGCGAGAGCGCCGCGAATCGCGCCGGGGTGGATGTTTCGCTCCTCGTACAGTCCCTCGCCTTCGAGAATCAGGATGGGGCGGGCGTACGCCCGCGAGAGGTCACCCACCTGCTCGAAGAGCGACCGGTCGCCGCCGACGAGGGTATCGAGGAAGTCGGCGACGGACTTTCGCTCCACCGCGACGCGGTCCGAGAGGACGTAGTCGCCGACTGCGAGCGTCTCCAATCGCGTCTCGATACCGTCGCGCGTCGAGAGGTCCTTCGCGATAGAGGAGTCGAGTTCGCGTTGGTCGACGACTATCTCCACGGAGTCGTCCTCGCGTCCGGCGGTGGCGACCACCCCGTCGCCGTCGGCGAGTCCGTCCGCCTCCGGGTCTTGGCTCTCTTCGTCCTCGTCGGCGCGGGCAACCTCCTCGTCCGTCGGGCCGAACTCCGTCAGTCCGGCTTGACCGTCCCCGTCGGCGTCCGACGACGCGCCCTCGGCCGTCACACCGCCGTTCGTCGCCGCTCCGTTCTCGGCGGCAGCGGAGTCGGATTCGACCCCCTCCGCGCCGGAGAACGCTTCGAGACCGGTCTGGGCGTCGTCGAGTTCGTCTTCCACCTCGTCTGCGACGCCCTTCAACTCGCGTAACTCCGACTCCATCTCCTTCTCGCGTCGGCGAGATATCCAGAAGTACGCCTCGTCGCGGGTGTCCTCGGCCAGCAAGACGACGACGCGGCCCTTCGCCTGCCTGCCGGTCCGACCCTTCCGCTGGATGGAGCGGATGGCCGTGGGGACGGGTTCGAAGAACAAAACGAGGTCCACCTCCGGGACGTCCAGACCCTCCTCCGCGACGGAGGTGGAGACGAGCACCTCGAACTCGCCGTTTCTGAACCGGTCGAGCGTCTCCTGTTGCTCTTTTTGGGTCATCCCCTCGGAGCCGTCGGCGTCGCCCTGCCCGACGAAGCGGTGGGTGTCGAAGCTCTGACCGAGAAACTCAGTCAACGCCTCGGCGGTGTCGCGGGACTCGGTGAAGACGATGACGCGTTCGCCGTCTTCGATGCCGAGCGTCTGCGCCAACAGGATGCGCGCCCGGGAGAACTTCGGATGGGTCCCGTCGAACGACTCGGCTTTCCGCATCGCCTCGCGGACTTTCGGTTCGGCGACGAGACGCTGACTCGCCTTCGACGCCCCGGAGGACCGCGCGGCGTTTCGCTGGCGTTCGAAGTACCGGCGGACGGACTCGACGGACTGCGTCTCGACGAGTTCGACGGCGCGCCGGAGTTTCATCACCTCGGCGTGGGTGGACATCCCCTTGTAGCCGTCCGACTTGTCGGCGTTCATCAGTTTCTGGAGTTCCGCGCGCATCCCGTTCAGCTGTTTTTGGGAGACGTCGGGCTGTGTCGTGTTCGAGACGCCGAGCGATTTCAGCTTCTCTAAGCGGTCTTTGATGACCTCGTTGAGGGCGTCTCGCATCTCCAGAATCTCGTCGGGGAGGTCGATTCGCTCCCACTCGACGTCGGTGTCGTGGGTGTACTCCGCCACGTCCGCGTCCTCCTCGGTCATCACCTCGACTTCGGTGATACCGAGGTTCTCGCAGACTTCGAGGATGGCCTCCTCGTCGCCGCCCGGCGACGCACTCATCCCCGTGACGAGCGGGGTTTCGGCGTCGGCGTGGTAGCGTTCGGCGATGTAGACGTAGGCGTAGTCGCCCGACGCGCGGTGGCACTCGTCGAAGGTGAGGTGCGTCACGTCGCGCAGGGAGACGCGGTTGCCGATGAGGTCGTTCTCCACGACTTGCGGCGTGGCGATGACTATCCGGGCGTCCTCCCAGAGTGACGCCCTGTCGTCGGGGCGAACGTCGCCCGTGAAGACGACTATCTCGTCGTCGGGTATCGAAAGCGCCTCGCGGTAGAAGTCGGCGTGCTGTTGCACCAGCGGTTTCGTCGGCGCGAGAAACAGCGCTTTCCCGCCGACGTTCCGGAGTCTATCCGCGGTGACCAACAGACTCACCGTCGTCTTGCCGAGACCCGTCGGCAGACAGACGAGCGTGTGCGCGTCGCGCGCGGAGCCCGCCAGCCGAATCTGGTAGAGTCGGCGTTCGATGAACTCGGGAGTCAAAAGGGGGTGATCGACGTATGCGGGGTCGTCGGTGGCCGCCATCGTAGGCGCTTCGGCGTCGTCGCGAATAAGCGTTCGCGAACCGCGGTGGAACTGAAACGGGGCGCTCGACCCTCAGTTCGGGCGTCCGCGCTCGCCGTCTCCGGGAGCGATGTCGGCGGCGTCGCGCGCCGTCTCCTCTACGTCTTCGACCTCCGCGAGCGAATCGGGGAGCGACGCTCCGACGAGGTCGGCCCACTCCGAGAGGCGTGTGTTGTGACTTCGGTGGCTCATGGTCCTCTTAGGCGTACGAATCTCAACGAGCGTACATAACGGTTGTGCCTACTTCGCGGACGGGGAAGGTCAGACGACCTGTTCGCCGTCGTCGTCGTACAGTTCGATGGCGTCGACGGGACAGACGCGGGCGGCGAACTCGGCGTCGAACTCCTCGTCCTCGGGGACTTCGAGTTCGAAGACGTCGGGTTCGACCTCCTCCGCTCGGTCCAAGTCGGCTTTCCCGTCGTCGAGGTTCTTCTCGAAGGCGTCCCACTCGTCGACGCACTGGAACATCCCGATGCAGGTGTCGCGGTCGTATCGAATCTTCATGGCCGGACGTTCGGCGAGGGCGTACATATCGGTGGCGACGCCGCCGCGTCGCCCGACGACGACCCGCCGCGAGCGTCCGAATCGGCCCCGTCACTTTACCGCCGGAGGGCCGACGTGTACGGCGTGGACCGAACAGCGTCCGACTCCCGCGCCGACGGTCGAACGTCCGTCTCGAACTCGAACGAGGGCGGCGAGACGATAGACGTCGGAGTCGTCGTCTCTCACTCGCCGACGGCCGAGGTGGAACCGTTCCGCGGGTTCGCGAACCGGATGGTCTCGGACGCCCGCGACGAGCTTTGTCGCGGAACCGGCGTGGAGTGGGCGTTCTACGAGGAAGAGCCCGACCGACTCGACGACGGGCACTCCCGCCGACCCTCGGACTTCCTCGACGAAGCGACGCTCCGGATGGTCGACGGCCCGTACGACGCGGTGGTCGTGGTGACCGACGTCCCGCTGATATCGAACCGGAAACGGGTCGTTCCGGGTCTGGCGTCGCCGGTGAGCCGAGTCATCGTCGTCTCGACGCGGCGACTGCTCACCTCGCCGCGGGACCAACCGATTCGCGCTCTGGACTCGGAACCGGTGCGGTGGAACGCCGCACACCTCCTGTTGCATCTCGCCGGACACGTCCTCGACGCGGGACACGACGCCGACTGCGCCGTGATGCGACCGTTCCGGTTCGACCCGGAGCGTCGGAGCGTCGGGTCGTTCGCCCCAAAGACGCGAGAACGACTCCGCCGAGTCGCCCCGAGCGTTCCCGAATCGGCGGACGTAGACGGCGTCCGGAACCCGCTCGGACGGGCGGCGTTCCACGCCGAGAGCGCCGTCGGCAACGCCGGGTACGTCCTCCGCTCTCTGGTTCGGAACCGAGCGCCGCTTCTCCCTCTCTCGTTGCCGGGGTTGACCACCGCCGCCGTCGCGCCGACGCTGGTTCTGGTGTTCAGCGCGGAGACGTGGGACGTGGGGATACACATGGGCGACGCGACGGCGGCGGGGTTCGCGTCGCTCAGCATCGTCGCGGCGACGCTGTACCTCGCGTTCGCACAGAGCCTCTTTTTCCCGCGGGACCCCCACCAGGTGATGACCGAACACATGGCCGTGGTGAACGTCGTCGTGTTGGCGACGATGTTCTCGGCCGTCCTCGGTCTGTTCACGCTCGTCGCCCTCCTGATGCTCGTCATCGAACTGTTCGTCTTCCCGCCGGACCTCATCAGCACGTGGCCCTCTCTCCAGAACCCCGCGGTGAGCATCGTCGACCTCGTCCGGACGGCGGGCTTTATCAGCACCATCGGCGTCGTCACCGGCGCGATAGCCGGCGGGTTGGAGAGTCGGACGGTCGTTCGCCACCTCTCTTTGTTCCTGGACCGTCCCTGAATCGCGTTCCGAGCCGACGGCGGGGAGACGGCCGCAGAGCCGCGACCCGACAGTTTAAACCGGACGACGCGCCAACCGAACACGATGAAGACAGCGGACCTCGCGGGGTTACCGCCGGGCGTCCCCGAACACCTCCGCGACGAGGGTATCGAGGAGCTGTATCCGCCGCAGGCCGACGCCGTCGAGGCGGGCGTGACGGCGGGCGAGAGCCTCGTCGCGAGCGTTCCGACGGCGAGCGGAAAGACGCTCATCGCGGAGTTGGCGATGCTTTCGGCCGTCGAACGCGGCGGGAAGGCGCTCTACATCGTCCCCCTCAGAGCGCTGGCGTCGGAGAAAAAAGCCGAGTTCGAACGCTGGGAAGAGTACGGCGTCGATGTCGGCGTCTCCACGGGGAACTACGACTCCGACGGCGAGTGGTTGGCGTCCAGAGACATCATCGTCGCCACCAGCGAGAAGGTGGACTCGCTCGTCCGCAACAACGCGCCGTGGGTGGACGAACTCTCCTGCGTCGTCGCCGACGAAGTCCACCTCGTAGACGACAGCCACCGCGGCCCGACGCTCGAAGTGACCCTCGGAAAACTCCGGAAGATAAACCCCGGCCTGCAGGTCGTCGCCCTCTCCGCGACGGTGGGTAACGCCGACGAGGTGGCGGAGTGGTTGGACGCCGAACTCGTCCAGTCCGACTGGCGGCCCATCGACCTGAAGATGGGCGTCCACTACGGCAACGCCATCACCTTCGACGACGGCAGCCAACGAGAGGTGCCCGTCGAGAAGGGCGACAGGCAGACGGCCGCACTCGTCGCGGACATCTTAGACGAGGGCGACGGCGACGGTGACGGCGGGTCGAGCCTCGTCTTCGTCAACTCCCGTCGCAACGCCGAGGCGTCCGCGAAGCGACTCGCGGACGTGACCGAGACGCGCCTCACGGACGCGGAACGCGGTGAACTCGCCGAGTTGGCCCACGAGATTCGCGACGTCTCGGACGCGGAGACGAGCGACACCCTCGCGAACTGCGTGGCGAAGGGGTCCGCGTTCCACCACGCCGGACTCGCGGCCGAACACCGCAGTCTCGTGGAAGACGCGTTCCGCGACAGGCTGATAAAGGTCATAAGCGCGACGCCGACGCTGGCGGCGGGCGTCAACACGCCGAGTCGGCGCGTCGTCGTCCGCGACTGGCGGCGCTACGACGGCGACTTCGGCGGCATGAAACCGCTCGACGTGCTCGAAGTCCACCAGATGATGGGCCGCGCCGGACGGCCGGGACTCGACCCCTACGGAGAGGCCGTCCTCCTCGCGAAGAACGCCGACGAACGCGACGAACTGTTCGAGCGGTACGTCTGGGCCGACGCCGAACCCGTCCGCTCGAAACTCGCCGCCGAACCCGCGCTTCGGACGCACCTGCTCGCTACCGTCGCCTCCGGGTTCGCCCGCACCCGCGAGGGGCTTCTCGACTTTCTCGACCAGACGCTGTACGCGACGCAGACGGACGAACCGGGACGCCTCGAACGGGTGACCGACAACGTCCTCGACTATCTGGAGGCTAACGGGTTCGTCGAACGCGACGGCGACGAGATAACCGCGACGAAC
Organism: Halopelagius inordinatus; assembly: GCF_900113245.1. Lineage (NCBI taxonomy): Archaea > Methanobacteriati > Methanobacteriota > Halobacteria > Halobacteriales > Haloferacaceae > Halopelagius > Halopelagius inordinatus. Next base: position 4,275 of record NZ_FOOQ01000008.1, on the reverse strand, counting down.
GTGGGCCACACCGTCTCTCGCCTCTATCTCGACCCGATGAGCGCGGCGGAGATTATCGACGGCCTGCGGTGGGCGAGCGACCACAGAACGGAGAAACTGCGCGAACTCGAAGGCGAGACGGAGAGCGCACCTGACCGCGCCGCCGCCGACTCCCCCGACGAATCGGCGGGGTTTCAGCGAGCGAGCGAGATGGTGTCCGAGGGAGGCAACGCGGGCGAAGGCGAAAGCGAGAGCGACGGCGACAGAGACGACGAGTTCGAGACGGACCGGACGTATCCGACCGCACTCGGACTGTTCCACCTCGTCTGCCGGACGCCCGACATGTACCAGCTCTACCTGAAGTCGGGCGACAGAGAGGAGTACACCGAACTCTGTTACGAACGCGAACCGGAGTTGCTCGGGAGCACCCCCTCGGAGTACGAGGACGTGCGCTTCGAGGAGTGGCTCTCGGCGCTGAAGACGGCGCGCCTGCTCGAAGACTGGACCGACGAGGTAGCCGAGAGCCGAATCACCGAACGCTACGGCGTCGGCCCGGGCGACATCCGCGGGAAAGTCGACACGGCGGAGTGGTTGCTCGGCGCGGCGGAGCAGTTGGCGAGCGAAATCGACGCGTCGGCGACCATCGCCGTGCGCGAGGCCAAAAAGCGCGTCGAGTACGGCGTCCGCGACGAACTGTTGGACCTCGCGGGCGTCCGCGGCGTCGGCCGAAAGCGCGCCCGCCGCCTCTTCGAGGCGGGTATCGCGACGCGCGCGGAACTCAGAGAGGCCGACAAGTCCGTCGTCCTCGCGGCCTTGCGCGGGCGTCGGAAGACGGCCCAGAACGTCCTCGAGAACGCCGGGCGGCAGGACCCCTCGATGGACGGCGTTCGAGAGGCCGACGACGAGGACGTGCCGGACGCGGCGTTCGAGACGGCGAGAGACCGACGCGAGGAGAACGACCCACAGGAGCAGGCCAGTCTGGGTGATTTCGGATGAGACTGCTCGAAGGCGTCGCGTCCGTCGCCGACGTGGGCGAGTTCGTGGCGACGGTGAGCGACGTCGCCGAGGAGACGGAGACGACCGTACAGGCGTTCGACGCGCGGTACGTGGTGAGCGAACTGCACCTGCGTCGCGCCGTCGAACTCGCGGACCGGGCGTTCGAGCGCGGTGAGAACGTCGCACGCGACAGAGCGGTCGAGATACTGCTGTACGCCGCCGGGCGAAGACAGATAGACGACGCCCTCGCGATGGGCGTCTCCCCCGGTGAGACGCCCGTCGTCGTCCTCGCGGACGGCGAAAGCGAGGATGCCGCCGTCGAACGTCTCCGCGAGCGACTCGACTTCGAACCCGAAGAGACGCTCGGCGACTACGACGAATCGCTCGTCCGCGAGTTCTTCGACGTGAGCGACGCCGAACTGGCCACCGTCGACGGCGACGCGGAATCACTCGTCTGCGAACGGGTCGCGCTGCTGAACGTCGAGAAGTAAGCCCTCCGTTTCGTGTGGAGAGTCCGGCTTTCGAACCTATACGTAGACCCCATCGTTTCCACTGGAGAACGCGAGACTGCGTCCGGATCGGAGTCGAGTCGAAACCGACCGGGCGCCGGCGACGAGAACTCGGGACCGAACGATAGCGGCGACGGAAACTAAAAGGATTCGAATCGGTAGCGGCCGTTCTGCGGTCCGTCGTGGCCGAGTTCCGGGCGTCGGTCTCTCGGGGGAGACAGTCGGCCGCGTGCGGTTTCGAGGGGAGAGCGAACGCTCACTCGGGAATTCCGAAGACGGCGATATCGTAGGTGGCGATGTCGTCGAGCGAAGCGAGCAGGATGGCCTCGAACTGCCAGGTCGTCTCCGGTCCCAACTCCCCGACGCTGTCGAGATACAGTCCGAGATAAGTTCCGGTGTCGTCGAACACCCGAACTCGAACTTCGGCGAGAGCGACCGTCTCGTTGCTCGTGTTCGTGACGGTACCTCGCACGACGGGGCCTTTGTAGCCGTCCACGACGGTGAAATAGTGGTCGTCGAGTTCGAGCGAGTCGAGCGAACTGGCGGCTTCCGTCTTTTCGACTTGGGCCAGAGACGACGCCGTCGACATCTCCGAGGCCGACCGAGAACTGTTATCCGAAACGTCGAGTTCGGAGGCGTCGATTTCACCGTCCACGTAGTCCGAGGACCTGTCTGAACCGGCACAACCGGCGAGAATCGCCGTCGCCGCCCCACCGACGGACGCCAGCACGCGACGGCGGGTCGGCCGTTCGGACTGCTCTTGTATCGCCGAGTCACGCGCGTCGCCGGCTTCGCTTCCAGATGTCATAGCATGGTGAGAGTACGGTGGTGGTTCAGCGTCTTCTCGAACGTACAATCCTCCGGGACGGTGTTTATCGTTGTGGCCCGGCGGCGTCGGCGAACGATTCGTCGCCCCTCACCGCGGAGGGCGATTCGGAGTAGCCGTCTCGACGAGTGGTGGTCACGGTCGCTTCGCTCTTTTGGGGGGACGGAAAACAAAGGGCGGGCGGAAAACGGTCTGTCGGGGCCGAAGAGGGGGACTCGGGGCGAGCGAAGTTACGCCGTGACGGACCGCACGATGTCGTAGACGGTGTGGATGTCGTCCGTCGGAACGATGCGGCTCTCCTCGTAGTCGTAGTCGAGGACGCCCGCGGCGTCCAACTTCGGGAGGTGGTGGTGGTGCAGTTCCAGTTTCGCGCAGTCGATATCGTCGTGCGACGGCGTCCCGAACGAGTCGTCGCGCATCTCCGCGACGACGGATTCCGCGAGGCGTGAGAGTCGAACCGGGCGGTCCTCCGCCGCGAGGACTTCGACTACGGCCCGGCGGTGTTCGTCTCCGAGGGCGGCCAGATGCTCGTCGGACGAACGTGCGGGCGTGCTGTCGTTTTGGGTAACGGCCATTGGTTTCTATTCGTTCGAATGTCTCCCAGCCACCAAAGTTAGATCCCTAAAGAGTTTGGAAAAGTGACGAACGTCTGTCAGTAGAGGACGTTCCGCGCCGACGCCCGTCAGAGAACGAACGGGCCGCGCTGGCGGATGGGCTCCCCGTGCGGTCGGCCAGAGACTGCGACGAGACGGAGGGTCGTCTCGCTCCCGAGTTCGACGTCACGGGCGTCCGTGACCGGGAGAACGTCGCCCTCGCCGAAGTCGTCTCCGTCCACGGTTCCGCCACCGGAGACGCCGTAGAGGAACCCCGACCACCCGTCGGGAATCGACCACGTCCACGCGTCGGTGACGCGGACGTCGAGATACTCCATCGGCGTCTGGAGTTCGACCGGCGACCCCTCGCCGACGACGGTGGTCACCGTCGCGCCGTCCAGTTCCTCGGTCGGGAGTTGCTCGTCGGTGGCGTCGACGTAGTCGGGGTCGGCCTCCTTTTTCGCTCGCGGGAGATTCACCCAGAGTTGGAGGCCGTTGCACGCCGCGCCCCCGGCGGCGAACTCGGAGTGGCGGATTCCGCCTCCGGCCGTGATGCGCATCGCCTCGTCCTCGGAGGCGGTGTGAGCGACGCCGAGGGAGTCCTCGTGGTCCATCCCTCCTTCTATCATGTAGGTGACTATCTCGAACCCCTCGTGGCGGTGCATCGGGAACCCCTCGTCGGGGTCGATGTAGAAGCGTTCGAAGAGGACGAACGGGTCGAGGTTCTCGGGGTACGCGCCCGTCGGAAACGCGCGGTTCGCGTGTACGCTCGGGCCGTGCCGAACCGTCTCTCCCCGAACCGGGCCGGTTCGACTCTCGGTCTGCTCGTCTGATTCCATGCCCGAGTCGATGCCGTTCCGACCGATAAACGCTCGGCATGCGGAAGCCAGAACTACTCAGGTAGTAGATACAGATCCCACACATCCCCAATATATGGCCACCTCGACCGACTTAGGTACCGACTCACTATGGTAACGTTGCTTACTTAACTGCGGTTCAGGGAACGTTCATGTTCCAAACGGACGTATTCGAAGACGTAGATGAGCTACGAACTCGACCCGCTCCCGTACGACTACGACGCACTCGAACCGCACGTCTCCGAACAGGTTCTGACGTGGCACCACGATACCCACCATCAGGGCTACGTCAACGGCTGGAACTCCGCCGAGGAAACCCTCGAATCCAACCGCGAGGACGGCGACTTCTCCTCGTCGCCCGGCGCCATCCGAAACGTCACCCACAACGGGTCCGGACACATCCTCCACGACCTGTTTTGGAACTCGATGTCGCCGGAAGGCGGCGACGAACCCGAGGGCGCACTCGCGGACCGAATCGAAGAGGACTTCGGCTCTTACGAGGCGTGGAAGGGCGA